>NZ_JANSHN010000003.1:0-164939 GCF_047461655.1 Synechococcus sp. W55.1 | reverse complement strand
GGGCAACCTGACACGGTAAGTGCTGTCGCAGAACCAGGAACCAGAATCCCCTGCCTTTAGGCAGGGGAGTATGTCAATTGTGAGATAATGGTAAAGCTGCGCTTTCTGTGCAGCCTCTGGTTCTAATCAGTTCTATCTGGCCAATTAGGGGATAGTATGCTGCACACACTATCTGGCCAATTAGGGGATAGGTCTCCAGCTCTGATCGGGATCCACTGTATCCTGGAGCTTTACGACTGCCCGGCCAAACTTTTGGATGATGCCTCTCTGGTGCAACAGGCTTTGCGGGAGGCAGCGAGACGCTCCAACTCCACCTTTTTGGGAGAGCTGTGCCATCCATTTGAGCCGCAGGGGATTACAGCCCTCGCTCTTTTGGGGGAATCCCACATCTCCATTCACACCTGGCCCGAAGCGGGCTACGCGGCGGTGGATGTGTTCACCTGTGGTCGCCACACCCGACCGGAAGCGGCCTGTGAATATCTGATCGACGTGTTTCAGGCGCGACGATATTCCCTGCGCAAGGTGCCCCGCCGCACCGCGCAACCGACACTCCTGGAAGAGGCCCCAGACTCGGCTGAGGTGCTCACCTGTGAAGCGAGCCGACGAAGGCGCTGAGATCCTCGCCAATCGCAGCTTTTTCCAAACTGTCATGGGGGCCATCTGTAGGCTGGGTGGGATCCGATTCACCCCAGAGGTCAGTCTATGTTGCTGGAAAAAGCTGTAGCGAGGTGCTTATGAGCAGCCCGAGAAGTTTCTTCTGGGTTCAGGAGTACTTTACCCCTTGGGACTACACCGCCCGTGCCGTCACGCGCATCTTGGCCTACCGAAAAACCCCTTTCCAGGAGATGCTGATCGCCGAGACGGGGGCCTTCGGCAAGGGTCTGATGCTGGATGGGCATTGGCAATCCACTACCGTGGATGAGTTTCTGTACCACGAGGCTTTGGTTCATCCGGCTATGGTGCAGGTTGTCCAAGCGGGCGGGATCCCCCGGCGGGTACTGGTGTTGGGGGGGGCAGAAGGGGCAACGCTGCGGGAGGTGCTGCGTTGGCGCTCGGTGGAGCAGGTGGTGATGGTGGACATCGATGGGGAGGTGGTGGCAGCCTGCCGAGAGCACCTGCCGGAAATGCACCAGGGATCCTTTGAAGATCCGCGGGTGGAGGTGGTGATTGCCGATGCCTTGGATTTTCTCCAAGAAACAGGCCCCATTTGGGATGTGATCCTTTCCGATCTCTCCGATCCCATTGAGTCCGGCCCTGCCTATCGCCTCTTCACCCAGGAGTTTTTCCGCCAGATTCGCTCCAAGTTGCAGCCCGATGGGGCTTTCACCATCCAAGCCGGGCCGACGGGTCCGGTTGAGCTTCATCAACACACCCGCATTGTTCGCACCCTGAAAACGGTGTTTGCCGCTGTGCAGCCCTACGCCATCTATGCCCCCACCTACGGTGGCCCGCTGGGTTTTGCCCTGGCAGCTCAGGATCCCATCTCCCCCAGGCCAGAACCGGAGCAGATCGACCAGATTCTGAGCCAACAGTTGGATCCCGAGCGAGGGGCACTGCAATTCATCGATGGCATCACCCTTCTGGGCCTCTACCAAGTCCCAGCTCACCTGCGCCGTGCCATTGCCGCCGAGACCACGGTTTATACCCTGGACAACCCGCCTCGCATTGAATGAGGAGCCATGCAGCGCTCAAAGGGATCCCAGGAGAGTTTGTCTTTGGTGCCATAACTTGGTAGATTCGTGAGCAGCCGAATTTTGCTTCCCTGATGAAAGTCCTGGTTATTGGTGGTGACGGATACTGTGGCTGGGCGACAGCCCTGCACCTATCCAACAGGGGTTATGAGGTGGCCATTCTCGATTCCTACGTCCGCCGCCTCTGGGATCTGCAACTGGGGGTTTCTACCCTGACCCCAATTGCCCAGCTAGAGCAACGGGTGGATTGCTGGAAGGGGCTAACCGGCAAGGACATTCCCATCTTTGTCTGCGACGTTACCAACTACGAAGCCCTGATCTCCTGCATGCGCCGCTTCCCGCCGGAGGCCATTGTTCACTTTGGCGAGCAGCGCTCTGCCCCTTACTCGATGATCAGCCGCGAGCATGCGGTGATGACCCAGGTGAACAACGTGGTGGGCACCTTGAACATCCTCTACGCCATCAAGGAGGAATTTCCCGATTGCCACCTGGTGAAGCTGGGCACCATGGGCGAGTACGGCACCCCCAACATCGACATCGAGGAGGGGTACCTCACCATCGAGCACAATGGCCGCAAGGATACCCTGCCCTACCCCAAGCAGCCGGGATCCATGTATCACCTCTCCAAAGTACACGACAGCCACAACATCCACTTCGCCTGCCGCGTCTGGGGCCTGCGGGCCACCGACCTCAACCAAGGGGTGGTATACGGCGTGCTCACAGAAGAAACCGGCATGGACGAGGTGCTGATCAACCGTCTCGATTACGATGGCGTATTCGGCACAGCTCTGAACCGCTTCTGCATTCAAGCGGCCGTGGGCCATCCGCTGACAGTGTATGGCAAGGGCGGCCAGACCCGCGGTTTCCTGGATATCCGCGACACGGTGCGCTGCGTGGAGCTGGCCATTGCTCACCCTGCCGAGCCGGGCCAATTCCGGGTGATGAACCAGTTCACAGAGCAATTTAGTGTTGAGCAACTGGCGTTGCTGGTGCAAAAGGCGGGAGCCACCATGGGCCTGAAGGTGGAAATCAACCACCTGGAGAACCCCCGCGTCGAGCTGGAAGAGCACTACTACAACGCCAAAAACACCAAGCTCCTAGACCTGGGCCTCCAGCCCCACTATCTGTCCGATTCCCTCTTGGATTCGCTGCTCAACTTTGCTCTCAAGTACAAGGATCGGGTGGATGTGCGGCAGATTTTACCCAAGGTGAAGTGGAAAGGTTAACTCTCCAGGCAAGCTTGGGCCAGGCTCAGCCAGCCGCGCGCCAGGTTGTCCAGGTTATAGCCGCCTTCCAAGCCGAAGAGGGTTTTGCGGGTCACCTGCTCCAGGCAAAGGCGGGCCATGCGGCCAAAGGCTTCCGGCTCTAGCTGCATACCGGCCAGGGGATCCCCTTTGGCACAGTCGAAGCCGGCGCTCACCAGCAGCAAATCCGGCTGGAACGCTTGCAAGAACGGCAAGATCTTCTCGTCGAGGGCCTTTTTGTAGGCCAACCAATCCGAGCCGGCAGGCAAAGGCACGTTGCAGAGGTTGCCGTGGATCCCGGTTTCGCGAGCGGAGCCGGTGCCGGGGTAGAGGGGAAACTGATGGATGGAGGCATAGGCCAGTTGGGGATAGCGCTCCACCACCGCCTGCGTGCCGTTGCCGTGGTGCACATCCCAATCGAAAATCGCCACCCGCTTTACCCCCGGCTGATCCAGCGCCCACAGCGCCGCAATGGCTGCGTTGCTGAATAAACAAAACCCCATTGCCCGTTCTGGCTCTGCGTGATGCCCAGGTGGACGGCACAGCACCAGCGCTGGCTGAGCGGTGGTCAAAACCGAGGCAGAGCCGGCCACCCAAGCCCCCACAGCCAGGCGCGCCGCTTCAAAACTTCTCTCCGAGAGAGCAGTGTCGGCATCAATGTGTCCCCCACCTGCTGTTGCCAACTCAGCCACCTGTTGGATGTGCTGACGCGAGTGTACTCGCTCCAGCTCTGCCAGCTCCGCCAAGGGGGGATCCCGCCATTCCAACTGGTTGGCAAAAGGGGCACCACGCAGCGCCTTAACAATGGACTGCAAGCGAGCCGGACGCTCGGGGTGAAATGGCCCAGTATCGTGGCTGAGGAAAATATCGGAATAGTAAACAGGCAACATGGGCAGAGGCAACAAGCTAAGGCAACGCCTTTGCAGTGTAGCTTAAGCCCGCCCCCTCTATCCGTAGAAGACCTCTGACATGGATCCCGCATAGGGGTCAAGGCCAAAAGAGGCTTGTTGGAGTTTTTGATTGACCACATCCCGCACTACCGACCGCAGCAATTCCAGCTCAGAGGAATTGAGTTGATCGCGGCTGGGACACTCATCGGCAGCCAGCCACATGTAGATGGCGGGGACCCGGTTTAGGATCTGCTGCATCATCGCTTCCCGCTCCCTAGCGTCATAAAACACCTGTTGATGGGGGTGCTCAGTGGAGAGGATAGTTTCCAGTTCTCCCAATGCCAGGTACTCGACGATATTAACCAACATCTTTTCCATGATGAATGTCCCTCCTAAAAATCCCTGTCGCTCTTAAAAACAGACATTAAACAAAAAACGCTGCTTCCCCATCTTCCTCCGCTGCTTTTGGCACCGGATTTTGCCTACAGGCCGACCATTTAAGCCGGTTGCAGTTAAGTCTGCCGTCGGGAAGAAGTTGCGGTTTCGTTCGTAAGATCCTCTTGTGCAGCCAATCCTTGCCTCCTCTATTCGCCTCGTTTGCCTTTCCACTTGCCGCTGAAAGCAGCCAATAGGAGCCATCAGCAGCTGGAAAATCTTTTTGCTGGTATTCAGTACCAACGAAGAATTATCAGCGTTCAAGAGAAACAAGGTAGAGCGTTTAACAAAGACTATAGAAACTCGACTGCAAAAGGCAGGAAGATCTTACTCAGCTATTTGTCATTCACTACCCTAACACGTGACTGTGTAAGAAATTGCGGGAATATTAAGAAACTTACATATTTCTTGACAATTGACTAAAACTTCTGTCTGTCAAGGAGGCCCTGGAAGGCAGTTAAAGAGTTGTAAAGAGCAACTCTTCCCTTGGCTCCAAGCTCTGAAGAACTGCCAAATCCAGGGATCCAAAACAAATAGATTTAGCCTGCTATGGGCAGATCGACTCGCTGAGCCTGGATCCAGAAAGACTCTAGGTCATAGTAGTCCCTTTCCTGTTGCATAATCACATGGACAATGAGATCGGCATAGTCGATCAGTATCCAAGAGGCCGATTCCTGCCCTTCGATGCGGCGCGGAGTTTGTTTCCACTCGTCCCAAACCTTTTCCTCAATTGCTCGGGCAATGGCGCGGACTTGCGTGAGCGAGTAGCCGCTGACCAGAAGAAAGTAATCTGCCAAAGTGGAGACTTGGGATACATCCAGCAGAACGATATCGCCACCTTTTTTCTCTTCTGCCGCGCGAGCTGCACTCAGCGCCATGCAATAGATGGGATCCCCAGCAGGGGCAGGCATGAGATGTAGCAACTAAAACCCTCCTGAAACGACTGAGTTAACCTAGGACACCGCTTTTTCTAAAGGATGTAACAAAAAATGATTCCGAGTCATGAGTGTGCGCGGATGAATCACCTGATTCCGATCTAGCAAAAATTTTAGGCTCAAGTCACATACTCCCACTACGGTTTTAGACAAATCTACAAAAGCCATCTGCCGCAACCGCTCCAATTCTGGGTTGCTGCCCCGATTCGGCTCCAGGGCATCGGCCACGAAAACCACACAACTGAGGGGATCCATGCCGGGCCGACCCAACGTGTGGTTGGCAATGGCCGCCAAGATCTCCGGATCCTGTACCTGAAACTGCTCCCGCGCCACCAGGGATCCCACCTCAGCATGCAGGATATGGGGTTCGGCCCGCTCAATCTCATCCAGCTCCCGTTCCTGAGCCACCCTTTGCAACAGTTGCTCCGGCGGGAAAGCCTTGGCCAAGTCGTGCATCAGCCCTGCCCAAGCAGCTTTCTGCTCATCCAGCCCGTAGTGGGCCGCCAGCTGTCGGGCCATCCCCTCTACCCCCAAGATATGGCGGAGGCGAGGAGGAGACACCCGCTCCTGTAGCCAGGCCAACACCTCTTCCCGCCCCAGTTGAGTGCCCATGGCCCTAATCATTTTGCAACTTCAGCACGGCCATAAACGCTTCTTGGGGCACATCCACTGTTCCCACCGCCTTCATGCGTTTTTTCCCCTCTTTTTGTTTTTCCAAAAGCTTGCGTTTGCGGGTCACATCTCCTCCGTAGCATTTGGCCAAGACGTTTTTGCGCAGGGCTGGTATGGTTTCACGAGCAATCACTTTAGAGCCAATTGCCGCCTGAATGGGCACTTCAAATTGATGGCGTGGGATCAGCTCCCGTAACTTGGCAACTAGGGAACGGCCTACATAAAAAGCTTTATCCCGATGCACAATCGTGGATAGAGAATCCACCACATCGCCGTTGATCAAAATGTCCAAACGCACCAAATCATCGGCGCGATAGCCAATCATTTGGTAGTCCATGCTGGCATAACCACGAGTGCGTGATTTCAATTGGTCGAAAAAGTCGGTGACCACTTCCGCCAGGGGCAGCTCATACACCAGCGTAGTCCGACCCTGCGCCAGATATTTCATGTCTTTAAAAGTGCCGCGTTTGGTCTCACACAGCTCCATCACGGTACCGACAAATTCCTCAGGAAGAATCACCTCTACCCTGACAATCGGCTCCTCAATGCTGGTGCGCTCGTTGGGGGGAGGCAGCTTGCTGGGATTGTCCACCCGAATCACAGAGCCGTTGTTGAGGGTAACTTGGTACACCACCGTCGGAGCTGTGATCACCAGATCGAGATTGTACTCCCGCTCTAGGCGTTCCTGAACCACCTCCATGTGCAGCAGGCCCAGAAAACCACAGCGGAAGCCGAAGCCCATGGCGCTGGAAATTTCTGGCTCAAAGTACAGGGCAGCATCGTTGAGCTTGAGCTTTTCCAGAGCCTCTTTGAGTTCGGCGTACTGATCGGAGCTGCTGGGGAACAGGCCACAAAACACCATCGGCTTGGCTTCTTTGTAGCCGGGCAGGGGCTCAGGAGCTTTGCGATTCACCAGTGTGATGGTATCCCCAACACGGGCGTGTTCCACGCTCTTGATGGCGGCGGCCATGTAGCCCACCTCGCCCGCATGTAGGGCATCCACCGGCTCTTGGTTGGGACGCATCACCCCCAGCTCGGTAATCTCGTATTCTCGGCCAGAGGCCATAAAGCAGATCTTGTCCCCCGTCTTCACCTCCCCATCCATGATGCGCACATAGACGATCACGCCGCGATAGGCGTCGTAATAGCTATCGAAAATCAAGGCCCGCAGGGGATCCGCCACTGTATCCCGTGGGGGGGGCACCCGCTGCACAATGGC
Organism: Synechococcus sp. W55.1; assembly: GCF_047461655.1. Classification (NCBI taxonomy): domain Bacteria; kingdom Bacillati; phylum Cyanobacteriota; class Cyanophyceae; order Synechococcales; family Synechococcaceae; genus Synechococcus; species Synechococcus sp. W55.1. Next base: position 157,853 of record NZ_JANSHN010000003.1, on the reverse strand, counting down.
CTCCAGAATCTCTTGAATGCCAATACCCACCTTGGCAGAGGCCAGGATTGCCCCGCTGCAATCAAGGCCGATCACCTGCTCAATCTCCGCAATCACCCGCTCCGGCTCGGCCCCCGGCAGGTCGATTTTGTTGATCACCGGAATAATTTCCAGGTTGTTCTCCAGGGCCAGGTAGACGTTGGCCAAGGTTTGGGCTTCCACGCCTTGAGAGGCATCCACCACCAGCAGCGCCCCTTCACAGGCGGCCAGGGAGCGGGAGACTTCGTAGGTGAAGTCCACATGCCCCGGCGTGTCGATCAGGTTCAAAACATAATCTTGGCCGTCTTGGGCACGGTAGTTCATGCGGGCCGCTTGCAGCTTGATGGTAATGCCCCGTTCCCGCTCCAGTTCCATGCTGTCCAGCAGTTGTGGCTTCATCTCGCGGGCTGAAACGGTGCCCGTTTCCTGCAGGAGGCGATCGGCGAGGGTGGATTTGCCGTGGTCGATGTGGGCGATGATGGAAAAGTTGCGAATACGGGAGACAGGAACGCCGGTCATAAAAACCTGATCAGGGCAAAGATTTTTTACAATGCTAGCCTGTCTGGCCCTCTGCCTAAGCCAAGGTTGCCCAGAAGTTGGCTGCTGAGGGGAGAAGATACAGCTCTTCTGTCGGGCACCGGAGCGTCCTCCGCATTGGCCGGGACTGCTTTTTTCCGGCAACGCCGACGATGCCCGGTACAACGGACGTGCCGCTTGTGTGGCAGGGATGGGATCCCATGAAGGGGAAAAAGCCAGAACGAGCTCGGGCGGTGTTGTCGCCAGCTCGCCAGGAGGCTATGGGTCTGACCCGACGGCAGAGGAAGCAGTCCAGAACCCTGCCCAAAGCACTACTTGTCTAACTTCTCAATGTAGGGGCGAATGTCATTGAGGTCGATGTAGCGGTCGGTGGCGTTGCGCAGCTCGCGGGCGATCATCCCTTCGGTGGAGACAACTGTAATCAGCGTGTTTTTGGAACGCAACAGCTCGACGGCCCGCTCAAAATCTCCATCGCCGCTAAATAGAATGATCCTATCGTACTGGCCAACGGTGTTGAACATATCGATTACTATTTCGATATCCAGATTTGCTTTTTGGGAGTACCGACCGGAGTCTTCATCTCGATATTCTTTGAGGATCTTGGTGCGCACAGTGAAGCCCATGCTGATCAGAGCGTCTCGAAAGGCCCTCTGATCATGGGGATCCTTGATGCCGGTGTACCAAAAGGCGTTGACCAATTCAACATTCGGCTGTGATCTAACAAAATAATCCAGCACCCGGCGTGGGTCAAAAAACCAGCCATTTTTCTGTTGAGCATAAAACATATTATTGCCATCAATAAAGATGGAAACCCGAGTGACGGGATGATGGTAAAACATAAAGCTTTTCCGAAAAAAGTAAGGTGAACTGGTCAGAAAAAGAGGATGAAAACGAGGTCACTGACTTTCCACAAGAGCCATTTGGGCAGCCAGCACCTTGCTGACACCAATCTCTCATCATAGCCAAAGGTGGGATCCCTTTCTCAAGAATTAACTCTGAGGAGAGGCACCCCTGTAAACCAAAGCGGGTTCCGGTTGCCGCAGGGCATAGCTGGATCCCGGTCGATCCGCTTGGCTGACGTACAGCTCCGCCAATTGTCGAGCCAGGTTGCGGATGCGCCCAATATAGAGCGTGCGCTCGGCCACAGCAATGACACCACGGGCGTCGAGCAGGTTAAAGGTGTGGGAGCACTTGAGCACATAGTCGTAGGCGGGCAGGAGCAGAGACACGGCCAACCGATCCGGCAACACCTGTTTCTGCAGTTTCTGTTGGGTGGTCTCGATCAAACGTTTGGCCTCGGCTTCGTAGAGCCGGAACAATTCCAGCAGCATCTCCGGATCGGAATACTCGAAGTTGTAATAAGATTGCTCGACCTCATTTTGGAAATAGATTTGTCCATAGGTAATCCGTCCCAGAGAAGGATGCTCATTCCAGCAGAGATCGTAAACAGAATCCACCCCCTGCAGATACATGGCCAGGCGCTCTAGCCCATAGGTAATTTCTACAGAAACCGGGCGGCAATCTTGTCCGCCCACCTGCTGAAAGTAGGTAAACTGGGTTACTTCCATGCCGTCCAGCCACACTTCCCAGCCCACGCCCCAAGCTCCCAAGGTGGGAGATTCCCAATCATCTTCCACAAAGCGAATATCGTGCTCTGCCGGATTCACGCCCAGAGCTTGCAGGCTATCCAGGTACACATCTTGAATGTCGTCGGGGGAGGGCTTGATCAACACTTGGTATTGGAAATAGTGCTGTAGGCGATTGGGGTTTTGACCGTAGCGTCCATCGGTGGGGCGGCGACAAGGCTCGACATAGGCCACTCGCCAGGGATCCGGCCCTAAGGCGCGCAAAAACGTGTGGGGGCTCATGGTGCCGGCGCCTTTTTCCAGGTCGTAGGGTTGCAGGATCAAGCAGCCCTGCTCCCCCCAAAACTGTTGCAGGCGAAAGATCAAGTCTTGAAAGGTGTGGGCTGACATGGCAAGGGTTGGGCAGAGATAGAGCAACCCCTATCCTACCAATCTGCTCTCCTCAGTCGAGCGGCTCTTCTTGATCGACTGGATCCGAGTAGTCCCACTCGATGGGGGGCATTTGGTCGAAGGCTTGTTTGAGGGCGCTTTCCCACAGTTTGCGCATCTTGGCCAGGTAGGGATCCCCGGTGCGCAGGCGCAGACGGTGGGTGACCTTGAACTGATCCGCTTGCACCATCACCAAATCGATGGGGGGGCCGACGGAGATGTTGGATTTCATGGTGGAGTCGATGGAGAGGAGAGCGCATTTGGCCGCATCCGCCAGCGAGGTTTCGTAGGAGAGGGTGCGATCCAGGATGGGTTTGCCGTATTTGGTTTCCCCCACCTGCAAAAAAGGGGTTTCCGGGGTGGCCTGGATGCAGTTGCCCTGGCTGTAGATCAAAAAAAGGGCTGGCTCTTCGCCTCGGATCTGTCCCCCCAGCAACAGGCTGCACTGGGCGTCGATGCCGTCTTTTTCCAGCCAGGGCCGGTCTTGCTCCTGGATGTACCGAATCTTGGATCCCAGGTAGCGGGCCACGTCGTAGAGGTGGGGAAAGGTGTGGAGATTGGTACTTTCCGGTTGGCGCAGATCCCGCTGCACTTCGGTCAAAACGCCCTGGGTGATGGACAGGTTGCCGGACGTGCAGATCAAGATCACCCGTTCTTCGGGCACGGAAAAATCGAACAGCTTTTGATAGGTGGAGACGTAGTCCACCCCGGCGTTGGTGCGGGAATCTGCCGCCATCACCAAGCCAAAGCGGGTGATGATGCCAAGGCAGTAGGTCATGAGGACGACGCGGCTCGGCTTTTTGATTGTAGAGGGTCAGGGGAAAGCAAATCCGATTTTGTGGCGGATTTCCTCTCGCAGGCGGGCGGTAATCGAGGCTTCGTCCAAATCGGCCAAAATCTGGGCTATGGCGGCTTTGGGCCCCTCTGGCCCCCAACTGGCCCCTTGGGCGAGGTAGCGGCGGGCGGACTCGCCGATGGCATAGCAGGAAAACCCGGCCAACACCGCCTGCGTCAGGGCCACGGAGCCGTAGGCCCCCAGAGAGAATCCTCCCAGCAAGGTTTTTAAGGATCCCAGACCCAACAGCGCCACCCACTCGCCGGCGCCGAGGCTGAGCATGCTGAGGACGATCTTCTGCAGCAGTTGTGTGGCTCCCGCAGTGCTCATGGGCCAGCCGTACAGGCGGGACAGGCGCAGGATCAGGGTGACATCGATGGCCAGCCCTCCCAAGGTATCGAGCAGAGTGATGGGGTTGAGGGCAACCGCCAGCGCTTTGGTGCGGGCGGCTGAGGCGATCAGATCTTGGGCTTGCTGGGCGCGGGTTTGCAGCTTGCGCTCGATCACCTGCTGGTTAACGCGATCGGCAAACAAGAGGGCATTTAACGCCAGCAGCGAGCGCCCCTCCCGATGCAGCACTTCCAGGATTTTCTGGCGCAGCTCGTCCACCTGCGGGGATCCCACTTCCATTTGGGCAGCAAAGCTCCCATCCGGCCTTTGTACCAGGCGGGGCACGCGAGGGGAGGCCGCCACCATGACGATCTCGTCGGGGGAAAGGAGCTGCCGCACCCGTTCGTTGCGGATCTTATCGTAGATGGCCTGGCGATCCGCCTCTGGGTACTGGTCGATCTTGTTGAACACCAGCAGCATGGGCTTGCCCGCCTCCCGCAGGGTGGCCAGGGCCTCAAACTCCACCCGCGTCAGATCCCCGCAGACGACAAACAGGATCAGATCCGCTCGCTGGGCCACTTCTTGGGCCAGCCGCGCCCGCTCTTCGCCATCCACTTCATCGAGGCCGGGGGTGTCGATCAGCTCCAGACGGGATCCCTGCCAATGGGCAACCTGCACCGATTGAATGGATGCAGGGGGAAGGTGGGATCCCTGCAGGGATGTGCCAGAGAAGGAGGACTGGGGGCGGGTTTCCCAGCTGATGTTCCAAGTTGCCGCTTGCTGGGTACGGGTGATGCCATGGGTGGGCCCCGTCTCAAAGACTGGCTCGCCCAGCAGGGCATTGAGCAGGGAAGACTTGCCTCGCCCCACCAGACCAAAGGCGGCGATGTGGATGACCTCGGTTTCCAGCTTGTCCAAGAGCGCTTGCAAGCTCTCCAACTCCCCTTCTAAGCCCGCGACCTCTTGGGGGCGCAGATCCAGTTGGGCCACCCACTGGCGCAGGCTGCGCTTGGCTTGTTGGTAGTTGAGGTCATCTTGTAGGGTGTTGCGGCGAGCCATAGCCGTAGCGCTCAATAGCGGTAGGAAGCAGCCCTTAAAAGACTCCACTTTGCTCTCGGGATCGGCAGGCTTCCCCACCGGACAGAGAGCTTCTCATCGGACAATACAAGGGACAATACAAGACGATCATAAGAGGAAGGGAAGAGTTAAGCTCAAAGCAAGGCGGCCTCAGCCGCCGGGATCCGCAACTCAAAAATCCGATATCCGAAACTTGGCAAGAGGAGGTTTTCCATGCCCAGGGCCATCTGGAATGGGGTGGTGGTGGCCGAGACAGACCGCTACGAAACCGTGGAAGGCAACATCTATTTTCCGCCGGAATCTCTGCGCCGGGAATACTTCCAGCCCAGCTCTACCCACACCACCTGCCCCTGGAAGGGGGAGGCCAGCTACTACACCCTCGTGGTCAACGGCCAGGAGAACAAAGATGCCGCCTGGTACTACCCGGATCCCAAACCCGCTGCGGCCAACATCCGCGGCTATGTGGCCTTCTGGAAGGGTGTCAAGGTGGAGCCCTAGCCGGAGCCGAGTTTGTCAACCGGGTATGATGGGAAGAGTGGGTTGGAGAGGCGATGCCATGCTGACCAATGGCCGGATCCTGTTTGGCGCGGCCCGGTGGGCGAGAAAGCTGGGCCTGGCCGGATTGAGCTTGGTGCTGTTGGGCTGCAGCCCCGCAGGTTTTCGCACCCCGCGTCCCAGCCTGACCAACAGTGGCCTCAACAGCATCTTCCCCGATGGGGAGCCTGCTTTCAACGGAGATGGCCGCTACCTGGTGTTTTCCTCGGCCCGCAGCGGCAGCCAGGATATTTTTCTCTACGACACGGTGGAACGTCGCTTGGTGGATCTGCCCGGCCTCAACTCCAGCGACGTGGCGGCTACCTCGCCCGACATCAGCGCTGATGGCCGCTACATCGTCTACGTGTCCAATGCTCTGGGCAAGTCTGAGATCTTCCTCTACGACCGGGAAACTCGCAGGATAGAAAACATCAGCAGCCGGGTGCCAGGAGATGTGCGCAACCCCACCATCAGCGGCGATGGCCGGTTTATCGCTTTTGAGAGCAACGGCCAAGGACAGTGGCACATCGAGATTTTCGACCGGGGGCCGGCGGCCAGCACGCGTCCAACCTCACCTTCTTCCCCCAATGCTGACGACAATCCCTGAGGGGATCCTCAAGCTAGGATAGACCCCCCTGCTTTGCAAGAGTTGTTGCATGTCGATTCCCCTCGCCCAGCGACTTCAGCCCCTCGGCGGCAATGTGTTTGACCAAATGGATCGAGCCAAGCGAGAGGCTCGTCGCTCTGGCCTGGATGTGATCGATCTGTCTCTGGGATCCTCCGATCTGTCCCCACCTTCAGACTCCTTGGCGGCCATCCAATCGGCTCTGTCGGATCCCTCTACCTATGGCTACACGCTGTTTCACGACACGGCGGACTTTCGGTCTGCCTGCGCCAAGTGGTACAGGGGCAAGTTCGGCCTGGAGATCGATCCGGAAACAGAGGTGCTGCCGTTGATCGGATCCCAGCAGGGAACGGCCCTCTTGCCCCTGGCCCTGCTCAACCCCGGCGATGTTGCTTTGGTTGCGGATCCGGCCTATCCCTCTCACGTGGGCGGGATCCATCTGGCGGGCGGGATCCCCTACTACCTGCCCCTGCGGGCGGAAAACCGCTTCTTGCCCCGCTGGGATCGGATCCCGGCAGCGATCTGCCGGCAGGCGCGGCTGCTGGTGTTGAACTACCCCCACAACCCCACCACTGCCACCGTCACCCCGGAGTTTTGGCAAGAAACCCTGCAGTTTTGTCAGCAGTACGACATCGTTCTGGCCCACGATTTTCCCTATGTGGACTGGCGCTTCGACGGCCAGGTGGCCCCTTCTGCGCTGCAGGCGGATCCCGATAAAACCCGCACCATCGAGTTTTTTTCTCTCTCCAAGTCCTATCACATGGGGGGATTCCGGGTAGCCTACGCCATTGGCAGCCGGGAGCTGATCCGAGCCCTGCGGTGGGTGAAATCCACCATCGACTTCCACCAATACCAGGGCATTCTGCGGGGGGCAGCAGCAGCTTTGACAGTTCCCGATAGCTTTTTGCAGCGCTGGCGGCAGGTGTACCGCGAGCGACGGGATATAGCCGTGGCGGCTCTGCACCGCATGGGTTGGCCTGTGCCTTTGCCGGAGGCCACCATGTATCTGTGGGCGCCTTTGCCGGAGTTTTATCGCGGCTCTTCTGCCCAGTTTTGTTTGGACTTGGTGAGAGCCACAGGGGTTGCCCTGTCTCCGGGTTCTGGCTTTGGCCCCAGTGGGGAAGGCTATGTCCGCTTTGCTTTGGTGGTCGAGGGATCCCGTCTGGAGGAGGCGGTGGGACGGATCGAGGCGTTTTTGTCCCAGTGAATTTCCTAAATCCCAAAATCGAGCATCCACCTCTCGCAACTGCGGTTGGTTGTGCTCGTCCATCCTCGGGCAATCTAAGTCAGGATAAGAGTGTTACCCAAGTTGAGTGGGCATGGAGAAGGAAACGCTCGACCGTTTTTTGTCCATCCGCGGGGTGATGGGGGTGGCGCTCTTGAGTCGGGCAGGTCGCCCTTTCTTCTACCGCTCTTTTCAGGATTTGGATAGCCGACAGCAGCAAGCCCTTACCGAAGGGCTGTTTCAAGTTTTGGAGACCATGCCCCCAGGACTTGACTATTTTGACTTTCAGTTTGCCGAGCAGCGGGTTTTCGTTTACCCCCTTGGGCCGGAATGGGCGCTGCTGGTGGCGGTGAATGACGAGCTGGTGATGCCTGTTTACACCTTGGCCGTGAACCGCCTACGAGCCGAGCTGCAGCAGGATACACCAAAGGGCTTGGCCACCTTTCGCCTATTGACCAGCCAGGCGGAGGCAGGCCGGAACGCTACCCAGCCCAGTTCCGCTCCTGCGGCGGGCCCGCGCATGGAGATGGATGTCTTCGTGCAATCTCTGAACCGTCTCTGCCAGATTACAACCGGCTATTTGGGCAAGGCGGTGATCGTCAACTATTGGAAGGCAGCACGGCAGGAAGTGGTGGAACGCCAGGGATCCAAAGCAGAATGGCTGAACCAGTTCGAGATCGAGCGCAGTGGCCAGATCCACTACCGGGGATCCCTCAAGGAACTGGACGAATCTCAGCAAAGGGTGCTACGGGATTGGGTGCTGGCTTTTTTCCGTCGCTGTGAAGAGGTAATCCACGATTTTCGCAACTTGATCAAATCGACAGAACTGGGCCTATGAAAAAGGGGCAGGCTTTTTCCTAAGTAGGGCTATCGGCGAACTCTACCCGGCTCTTGGTCGAGGAAAATCCAGGCTAAGCTATGACCATGATCAACCCGGATCGCGCCAGGTGCAGACAAGATCCCTGCCTGGGGATGTCTCTTCTTGTCGCCGCAAGCCGACCCAGCGAAAGATCCGCTTTGCTACCGCGATGCCGCCGGATCCCTCGTTACTATGGGGTTGCGGCACTCTACGCGAAGGAGTCGCTATGCTGAGAATCGTCACCCAGCTAGCCGAGGCTGAAGCCGAGCTCAGACGGATCTCGGAGCGCACTCAGGCTGACCAGAACCTGCACCGCGAAGCAACTGTGCGGGAGATCCTGCAAGCGGTACGCCGTCAGGGGGATCGGGCCCTGCTGACCTATACGGCTGAGTTCGACCAGGTGGAGCTGAGCGTTGCCGAGCTGAAGGTGTCTGGGGCCGAGCTAGAGGCAGCTTACCAGGCGGTATCTCCGCAGTTGCTTTCAGCCCTACGGCTGGCCAAGCAGCGCATTGAAGCTTTTCACCGGCAGCGGGTGCCCAGCAGTTGGGTAAGCTTTCCCGGCCCTGAGATCGTCTTGGGCAAGCAATACCGCCCTGTGGATCGCGCCGGCCTCTACATTCCGGGGGGGCGGGCCGCCTACCCCAGCACTGTGTTGATGAACGCCATCCCGGCCCAGGTGGCGGGGGTGGCCGAGATTGTGATGGTGACGCCACCGGGATCCGACGGCTCGGGGGGCAAGGGGATTAGCCCGGCCATTTTGGTGGCCGCCCAAGAAGTAGGCATCCACACCATCTATCGCGTTGGAGGGGCTCAGGCAATAGGGGCTTTGGCCTACGGCACCGAGACCATCCCCAAGGTGGACGTGATCACCGGCCCCGGCAACATCTACGTAACGTTGGCCAAAAAGCTGGTGTACGGCACGGTGGGGATCGACTCGCTGGCCGGGCCATCGGAGGTGTTGATCATCGCCGACGAGAGCGCCAACCCCCTTTATGTGGCTGCCGATTTGCTGGCCCAAGCCGAGCACGATCCCTTGGCGGCGGCCATCCTTCTGACCACCGATCTCCAGCTGGCCCAGCAGGTGCAGCAGGCGGTGGCCACCCAGATGGAGGCCCATCCCAACCGTCTGATGGTGGAAAAGTCGGTGGTGAATTACGGGCTGATTGCGGTGGTGCCGGATCTGACGGCGGCGGTGGCTTTGTCCAACCTGTTTGCGCCAGAACATTTGGAATTGCAGGTGGCAGATCCCTGGGCTTTGCTGGATCCCATTCGCCATGCGGGGGCCATTTTCTTGGGCCACCATACCCCAGAGGCGGTGGGAGATTACCTGGCCGGCCCCAACCATACCCTGCCTACGGCAGGCGCAGCCCGCTACGCCTCGGCTCTGGGGGTAGAAACTTTCCTAAAGCATTCCAGTCTGATTCAATACGGCTCAGCGGCTTTGCGGGAGGTGGCCAGCGCAATTCAGGCCCTCGCCCAGGCGGAGGGGTTGCCTGCCCATGGCCAGTCGGTGCAGGTGCGGTTGGCAGAAGGCGGCTAGAGGGTTTGCAAAAGCCTTGTCTCAAGCCTTACAGCCGTGGTCGCGTACCGGAGGGCAGGATGACGGGTTGGGTCAGGCGAAAGGGGCAGTGGGGGCTTGCGGCAGTTGGGATGAGCTGGGCTCTGTTGCTGGCGAATCCGGCAGTGTCTTCCTCCGGCAGGATCCCTTCTCCCCACTGCTGTCGCGAACAGGATGCCGCTCTGTCGGTGCAACGGAGTTCTTCTTCTGCTGTTTCTATCCCTTGGGATTGGGTGTATGGGTTGCAGGAGCAAGCCCGGCAACGGCAATGCACGGTGGTTGGCCTGTTGCGCAGCGATCCCCTGCCGGCGCCAGATCCCCAGTGGCAGGTGTACACACGGCTGGATTTGGTGGCTACACCCGAGGCTGGTCGGTTGACCAGTGTGTTGTTTGCCGAGAACACCCGTACTCAAGCCCTGCAAGTCGTTTATCAAGCCTCGGCGTCTGTGTACGACCCTGCCGAGCCATTGGATTTTGCCATGATCCTGCCTTTGGCCTGGCAGGGGAACACTTTGCTGGCGCGGGAGTACGAAGGCTGGTTCCAAACCGATTTGAGCTGGGATCGGGCGGTGGTCTGGCCCTTGCCCACCGGCTCGACAGGGATCCCACCGGTGCAAATCTGGGATCCGCCGCCGGCGCTGGGGTATGCTGAGCTGCTGGGCTGGGATCCCCAGGCCCGAGAGCGGGTGCTGTTTGCGGTGGCCGATAGTCTTGGAGAGATGCCCCGCTTGGTGAGCGTGGGCCCAGACCACCAGGTGTTGCTGCGAGCGCCTGCCGTTGCCCTTTCCCCAACTCCCTCTTCTGTGGAGGGGTGGCAAGAGATCCTGCCCAAGGGGGGAGAGCCCCTCTGCCACCAGGGCCGTTTTGGGCTGGGGCAAGGAGGGGAAAATTAAACAGAATGCAGAAGCCTGTGGGAGTAACACCATGTCCAAACCGATAGTGCGGCGGGGCTGGCCTCTGGAGGCCTTTGTCGGGGATGTGATCGTCTGTACCCTAGAGGGATCCCATCTGGATCAGGTGACGGAGATCCGGGTCAGCCCGGCGGGCAAAGGGATCCGGGTCAGCTTTGGGGATCCCTTGGGGCGATCCCGAGAGCCGGTGCAGGCCAGTGCCGAGCACCTGACGGTTACCTTCGAGATCGATCCCAGCACCTACCCCGGTGAGAAGCGCATTGAGCTGATCTCGCCGGCAGGGCCGAGCGATCCCTTGCCCTTTTTGGTGATGATGTAAAGGCGCGAAGAGAGGCAGTGGATCATGCCGTTTGCGATTGCCCCGACCGACTTGGGCGTGCTGGTGCTGGGGGTGGGCCTGTTGCTTTTGGCCGGGGGTTGGGCCTGGTGGCTGCGGCGGCAGAAGCGTGCTGCTTCCCCAGAATCGACAACCGTTTCGCCCGTCCCGGCGGTTGACCCATCGGCTCTTTCGGCGGAACAAGCGGCTCAACTGGAGCCGTTCGAGCAGGCGCTGGGAGATCAGCCGCAGGATCCCATTGCCTGGTACAACCGCGCCACCACCCTCGACCACCTGGGGCAAGCCCAAGCTGCCCTCGCCAGCTACGACCGCGCCCTGGAGCTGAAGCCGGATTTCCCCGAAGCCTGGAACAACCGTGGTTCTCTGCTGGACGATCTCGGTCGCCATCAGGAAGCTCTGGCCAGCTATGAGCGGGCTCTGCAACTGAAGCCGGATTTTTTTGAGGCCCGCTTTAACCAGGCCAACACGCTGCGGCAATTGGGCCGCTACGAAGAAGCCCTACGCGCCTACGAGCGCGCTCTTGCTCTCAGCCCCGATAGCCCGGAAACGTGGTACCTGCACGGGCTAACCTTAGCCTCTCTGGGGCGGTGGCAGGGATCCTTGATCAGCTACGACAAAGCCCTCGCCATCAACCCCGTCGATGCTCAAGTTTGGCAGAGTCGGGGGCTGGCTCTGTTTCACCTAGAGCGCTACGCCGATGCTCTGGCCAGCTACGAACGAGCCCTGCAACTGGGATCCGAATCTGTCTCTCTCTGGGCCGGCCACGCCCTTGCCCACCACCGCCTCGGCAACCCGATGGAGGCCCTCAACAGCTACGACCGTGCCCTGGCGCAAGATCCCAAACGCCCTCAGATCTGGGTGCAGCGCGGCCTGGTTCTGATGGACTTGAACCTCTACGAGCTGGCCATCCAGAGTTTTGATCGGGCCCTGCAGATGGATCCCGACAATGCCGAGGCTCACTACGCCAAAGCCTGCTGCTGCGCCTGGGAAGGCCAAGTGCCTCAGGCCCTACAAGCCCTGGAGCAAGCCCTACGCCTGGAGCCGGAGCGCTACCGCCCCTTGCTCTCCTCTGAACCCTATTTCCACCCCATTCGCGAGGAGCCGAGTTTTGCGTCGTTTTTGGTAGCTCTCGCCGGCACGGAACCCCTCAAGAACCGCTCTGAAAGGCTTACACAGGGCTAGGCAACGCTAACCTTTGCTCAACGTCAAAGCGACCTGCGTCACAAGTCATCACTAACGGTAGTCTTGGCTACCAACCTGTCAGAGAAATCTCCACAGGCGCGACTTCCCCACAAGCTGTGGGTAGAGCGCTCAGACGACCGCAGTGGGTCAAGTGCTGCATTGAGACCCCAAAAACATCCCAGCCCTTCTCTCTCTGGGAGAGGGGGGATCAGAATGCGCAGGCGATCTCACGGCCAATCCCAAATCATGAACCAGTCCATGAGAGCACGCCAGCAACAGAAATCGGGCAATTCAATCGGGCCTGACAGGGAAATTGCGCTCTTTTGCCGAGGAAACCCGCCGATTTTCCGTGGAGATGCTGTTGCTTGGGCCCAGAAACCTGGTCAAACTAAGAACGTTCTAGCTTTTGGCGGATCTCAACAGTGTCCAGTCGTGCTTCTGACACCATCTCTGTAGCCCTATAGCTTGCGCATGCCAGGTCGGTTCGGCTGGGCAAAAGCGTCTATTTGGACTGGATAGGTGTTGATTATGCGTGGGATCCTCAGCCTTTGAATGGTTTTCCAGTTCCTTAAGTGCTGGTTCTACAGTTATTTTCGGCAAATCGGTAAAGTGGTTCTCTATGATAACGGCCCCTCGCCTGATCTCTCCCAAGAACTCCGTCTCACCGAGGCGACCGGCGGCCTCCACTCCATTGCCTTTGGCCAAGACCGGATTCCCAGCCGCATGTGGATCTATGGCATCTCATGAGGATGTTAAAGCCCGAACCGCCGAACTGTTGCGGCTGTACCACCAGAATCGGGATCCGGCCCTGCGCAATCGACTGGTGGAAATAAACATGGGCTTGGTGCGCAAAGAAGCCCATCACTGGCGCAACCAGTGCAATGAGGGGTACGATGACCTGGTCCAAGTTGGCTGCTTGGGTTTGATTCAGGCCATCGAACGGTTTGATATTACCCGTGGGCTGGCTTTCAGCTCCTTTGCCATGCCCTACATTCGCGGAGAAATTCAACATTACCTGCGAGACAAGAGCCCCACCATGCGGATCCCACGCCGCTGGACAACTCTGCAACGACAAGCCAAGAAGGTGATTGCCCGTCTGCGGCAAGAGTTGGGCCGTTCTCCCTCTGAGGCCGAGGTGAGAGAAGCCCTACAACTGACGGAGCAGGAATGGCGAGAGCTGGAACTGGCTCAACAAAACAGCCTTTTGCTCAGCCTGGATGCCCCGATTCAAACCGAGGAAGACAGCGTCGCTTTGGGGGAGGTCGTTCCGGATCAGCGCTACCGCAGTTTTCAACTGGCCGAAGAAGACCGCATTCGCCTACAGCATGCCTTGGCCAAGCTGGAGGAACGCACCCGCAAGATTTTGGAATTTGTCTTCTTCTACGACCTCACCCAAAAAGAAACGGCAGAGCGGCTGGGGATCAGCGCCGTTACCGTTTCCCGCCAAGTCAAAAAGGGGCTGGAACGTCTGGCCAAGTTGTTGAATCAAGATATTTTTTAAGTTGTTGAATCAGAATATTTTTCGAGACGCTGGAACCGACGCAACTGGCGGTGGCTTTCCACCCTGTAGAACAGCGAGGGCTCTGTACCGCAACAGATTGATAGACTGATGGAAACATGGACGAGAGTATTTGATGAATAGAAAAAACCGCTCTTCTCGGGATCGACCCTTGGCACCCCGCGGTTTCAAGCCTAAGCTCGGTCAGAACTCGGTGGTCAGGGATCCCTTCTTCCAACGCCAGTCCAACCGGCAAAGTCCAGAGGGAATCCGCTTAGCCCCCTATGTGCGCACCTTGCCCTTGGTTGTGGATGCCATGCTGGATTTGGCCCAGGTGGGGAGCGAGGATACTCTGTACGACTTGGGCTGTGGGGATGGCCGCATTCTCATCCGGGCGGCACAGCGCTTTGGCACGCGGGGCGTGGGGGTGGATATCGACCCGGAGCGCATCCTGGAAGCCCAACAGCGGGCCCAAGAAGCCCAAGTTCAGGATCGAGTCACCTTTCTCCAGCAGGATCTGCTCACTCTGGACTTAACCCCGGCGACGGTGGTGAGTTGTTATTTGCTGCCCAGCTCCCACCTGCTGATCCGAGACAAGTTGCGCTCCCAGCTTCGGCCCGGCGCTCGTCTGGTCACCCACTCCTTCGACATGGGGGATTGGCCCCCCACCGCCACCACCACCGTATCGGATGTCATCAACACCTACACCATCTACCTTTGGCGGATCTAACCCTGGGGATCCCAGGCTGTCGCTTCCCCAAAAGCAGCAGAAGGCTGGTGCAGTACAATCCGGTTGCCATCGGGATCCCGAAAATCCACCTCCTGTCCGTGAAAGGCTTGTCGCAGAGGGGAAATGGAGATCTGATAAGCTTCCGCCAACCCCTCCAGTGTTGTCAGGGATCCCTGTAAATCCTGCACCTGTAGGCAGAGGCTCACCGCTTCGGTTTGGGCACCACAATCGAGATGACGGCTGCGATAAAGGCCCAGCCGCAACCCCGGCAGACGAAACTCCACGTACACCGGATCCCCCTCTGTTGGAAGCTGGACTTGGGGAGGGATCCCCAAGAGAGCCCGATAGAAGCGCTGCAGACGGGGCAAGTCTGGGGTAGCCACGCTGACCAAGGCGCCGGAGAGCTGCATCGCAACCGCCAAAAGACCGAGTTGCTTTATCTTAGTTCCTCAATGCTCCACGTCGAAGAACCCCCTTATGCAGTCTTTGCACCAACCCGTGTCGGCACAGCAGCTTGCAAAGCCTGGAGAAACTCATCGCTGCTACAAACCCAGCCAAAAAACTTCTCAATATTGGCTAAGGCGGCCTCCTTGAGCAGGGGCGGCCCCACCTGCAGGGTGGAATCAGATAGCAGCAAACAGAAATATTCGCGGTGAAAAGCTTCTCGGATGGTGGATTCCACACAGACATTGGTGGCAATGCCTGTAAACACGAGATTGCGAATCCGCCGCTGCCGCAGCAGCATATCAAAATGAGTTCCGGCGAAAGCACTGTAGCGAGTTTTCTGGAGAACGATTTCTCCAGGGAGAGGTCTTAATGCCTCAACAAAATCATAGTCCCACGTGCCCTTAATCAATAATTTTCCTGACAACTCGGGCCGTTGGCGCATCAACTTCAGGGCGTTGGATTTGTACCAATTGGGGGAGCCGGGACCACCTGCCTCCTCAAGTTGGGGATCCCAGCCATTTTGAGTAAAGATGATCGGCATTTGTAAAGGGCGAACCGCTTCCAGCACACGGGCGATAACCTGAATGACCGCCGGCGCTTCGCCGAGATCACTACCCAAAAGGTCCACATACCCGCCCCTGCTGGCGTAGGCATTTTGCATGTCCACCACGATCAAGGCGGTTTCTTCCAACTGAAAGGTAACCGGATCCGGGCGACTGGGGATCACAATAGGAGTCGGCATTGAAAATCTCCAAATAGACTCAAATCCTCAAGCCCCAATGTGGGCCACGGCAGCAATTTCCACCAGCAGATCAGGACGTACCAAGTCTGCTTTCACCACAAATCGAGCCGGTAATACCCCCGGAAAATACTCTTTGTATACGGCGTTCATGCCCGCATAGTTGGCGTAGTCGGTCAAGAAAACGCTGCAGAAGACGATGTCCTCCATCGTTCCTCCTGCTTCTGTAACGACGCTTTTAATCAGATCCAACACCACGCGAGTTTGGGTGGCGATGTCGGATCCCACCGTCTTGCCCTCCGGATCTAGGGCCAATGTGCCCGAGATGTAGAGGGTATTGCCCACCTTCACGCCGGGAGAATAGGGGGCGATGGCCGGATATCCGGCTGGAGCAATGGCAACCTTAGGCATATGGGATCCCGAATCACAACAGGATTGCACCTTAGCGGCGAATTTAATCTTCCACAGTTGGCTGGGATACAGCTACAGCCGGTTTCTCTGGAGCAGATTCCCGATCTTCGGGGGAGATTCTCTAGCAGAACTAGACTATAGTAGGTACCGAAGCTTGCTGCTTCTTCCCAAGTCAAGACTGGAGCGACTTACCGTGGGGTTCTTCAGCCGATTTTCCCGTGATATGGGCATTGATTTGGGCACTGCCAACACGCTGGTCTACGTGGCCGGGCGAGGCATTGTCCTGCAAGAGCCCTCTGTGGTTGCCATCGACCAAAACACCAAGCAACCCCTGGCTGTGGGGGAAGATGCCAAAAAAATGTTGGGCCGTACCCCAGGCAACATCGTGGCGGTGCGTCCTCTGCGAGATGGGGTGATTGCCGACTTCGACACGGCGGAGATGATGCTAAAACACTTCATCCACCGCGTACACGAGGGCCGGTACCTCATTGCTCCGCGCATTGTGATTGGGATCCCCAGCGGCGTGACCGGAGTGGAGCGACGGGCTGTGATGGAAGCCGCTCTCCAGGCCGGGTCGCGGGAGGTGTATTTGGTGGATGAGCCGGTGGCAGCAGCCATTGGGGCCGGGCTGCCGGTGCAAGAGCCCACCGGGAACATGATCATCGACATCGGCGGCGGCACCACTGAGGTAGCCGTCCTTAGCTTGCAGGGGATCGTGCTGAGCGAGTCGGTGCGGGTAGCGGGAGATGAACTGAGCGAGGCCATCGCCCAGTACATGAAAAAAGTCCACAACCTCACCATCGGGGAGCGCACTGCCGAAGAGATCAAGATTCAGATCGGTTCTGCCTACCCGATTCAAGAGGAACTGACCATGGAGGTGCGCGGGTTACACCTGCTCTCCGGTTTACCCCGTACCGTTACGGTGAAAAGCACCGAAATCCGCGAGAGCATGGCCGAGCCCCTCTCGGTGATTGTGGAAGCCATTAAGCGCACCCTGGAGCGCACTCCACCGGAATTGGCTGCCGACATTATCGACCGCGGCATCATGCTGGCCGGCGGAGGAGCCTTGCTCAAGGGTCTGGATGCCCTGATCAGCCATGAAACCGGGATCTTGGTTCACATTGCTCCGGATCCCCTCAGTTGTGTGGTGCTGGGTACAGGGCGAGTTCTGGAGGATTTCAAAACCTTGGGTCGAGTGTTGAGCGGCAGCTTCAAGGGCTAGAGGCGCTTCTCCCTCTCCCTGATTTCCTGATTTGAGGTGTGAGTCGAGTGGGTCGGAGAGGTATTGCTTGAATCGGCTACGCCAATGGTGGAGGCGCTACGGCTTGGGGTTACTCCTGTCTGCTTTGGCGATGGGGGTAGCATTGGGCTTGCGCCAAACCCAGGGATCCCTATTGGTGGAATTGTACAGTTGGATCACTGCTCCAGCCCGTCCGCCTGTGGATCCCGCTGCGGTGCTCAGCCAGGCCGCTAACCGTGAGCTGCAAGCCCTGGTAGCCGAGTTGCAGTACCAAAACCGCGAGCTGAAGCGGCTGCTGCAATTTACCGAGCAAATGCCCCAAGCGGGGATCCCAGCAGCAGTGGTGGGTCGCAGCGCCGATCACTGGTGGCAACAGCTCACCCTCAGCCGCGGCAGCCGGCATGGAGTCAGGGTGGGAGATGTAGTCATGGCGCCGGGCGGGTTGATCGGGCGAGTTGAGTCGGTCACGCCCAACACCAGCCGAGTGCTCCTGATCAGCGATCCCACCAGCCGTGTTGGGGTGATGTTGAGTCGCAGCCGACACATGGGCATCCTGAGGGGTACGGGCACCCAGAGCGCCATTTTGGATTTTTTCGACAAGGCTCCCAAAGTAGAGGTGGGGGATGTGGTGGTGACCTCGGGCCTGAGCAGCTTTTACCCAGCCGGGGTGGTGGTGGGAACGGTTCGAGCGGTCAACTTGGATGCCAGCCCTGCCCCCCAAGCCACTGTCGAACTGTCGGCGCCGCTGGGCCTCTTGGAATGGGCCTTGATCTACCGCTATGCTCAACCCTCTGATTCTTAAGCTCAAGTCTCACCTCAACTGGGTGGTGACTGCCCTATCAGGATTGCTGGCAGCAGTGGCCCCTTGGTGGCGCGGGCCGGGCTTGGAGCTGGCAGGCTTAACCCCAGATTGGCCCTTGATCTGGGTGGTGTGCTGGAGTGTGCGGCGTAAAGCTTGGCAGGGAGCTGTTGCCGGGGTCACCCTGGGTTTTCTGCAAGATGCGCTGACCAGCCCTTGTCCTACCCATGCGCTGGGGCTGGCCGTAGTCGGGATCCTCACCGCCAAGCTGCAAAAACAACGCTACATGCAAGAAGACTTCATCTCGGTGGCCTTGATCGTTTTTGGTATGGTGGTGATTGCCGAAACCCTGATGGCGCTGCAGTGGATGTGGCTTGCCGCCTCCCAGGGATCCGAGGGCCTGGATCCGGCGGGAATGCAAACTTTGCTGGATGGATTGGGGAACTCCCTTCACTCTTTCGGCAGCATCGGCGGCGACGGTTCGCGTTCTCTGGAGAGCATCTGGTGGAACCATCAACGCAATGCCCTCACGTCTGCTATTTTAAGTAGCCTCTGGGCACCTGCTTTGTACTGGCCCCTCAGCCGTTGGTGGCAATCTCAAGAGCGGGATCCCAGAGAGGTTTAGCCTTTGGTTTTGTGGCAAATCATCCTACCTTTCGGTTAAAACTTAGGCCAAAGCAGAGTATGTCCCTTGGCATTTTTGGCAAGAAAGAACTCTCGAGGCGGCGGGAGCCGGTTTGCCGACTGTCTCTGACCTCCCACATGTTGGCGCTGTGCTGAGAGGCCCCAGACAAAGTCAGAAAAAGCGACAATCCGGAAAACTCTTCGTTGGGGAGCAATTTTGGCCTAAAATGAACCCTAGAACTGAGATATAAGTCCCATCTTTTTCAGGCAGCTTCGGGCAAATATCGCGCATTCTAATCAAAAAGTCAACAGCATAGGAAGCGCAGGCGACGTAAAGGCTGACCTTGTGGCAACTGCACTTAGGATTTGACTTAGAGCGTTCATTGGGAGGGATTCATGCCGCATACAATTGTCACCGATATCTGTGAAGGTGTGGCCGACTGTGTAGAGGCTTGCCCCGTCGCCTGCATCCACCCCGGCGATACCAAAAATGCCAAAGGCACCGACTACTTTTGGATTGAGTTTTCCACCTGCATTGACTGTGGCATCTGTTTACAGGTCTGCCCCGTAGAGGGCGCTATTCTGCCGGAGGAAAAGCCGCATCTGCAGCGAGTGCCCCGCTAATTCCGGGGAAGCATCCCTGGCCACACGCCGGGATTCAACGAGAATTACAATCATTTCAATTCCAACCAGGACGCTGCACCCACACCTAGAACGTTAGTCGCGTCTTCGCGTCGTCGTGTCAGCGTTGCGGAGCGATAGCGTTGCGGTTCCCGTCAGGGTGCCGTAGGCATAGCAATAGCGTTGCGGAGCAACAATACGCAGAACCAGAAGGCTTTTCTTGGTAGCCCAGGCGTCTCACCCTAACCTGAAACAACTATAAGCTTTAGCGCAAGGAAGCCAGAGCAACGACGCCGCTGGTCAGCCAGCTCAGGGACAGGATCCCCCCTAGGAAAGCCAATGGGATCAGGCCCACCAGGCGCCACCACTCCAAATCCAGCGCTACAGCTACCGCCCGCACCTGCCAAACCACAAACCACAGCAGCGCTGCAAGGCCCAGCAGGGATCCCAGTACCCCACCCAACGATTGAGCAGGCCCCAGCAGCAGCCACGGCAAGCCGGCAAACCCCGTCAAGCACAGCAGCGCCGAAAAGGAAGGGGCAGCCCGACCTAAACAGAAGGCCAGCAACTGCAGCAAAGCCGCCAAACTCACCCAGCCCAGGGATCCCATCAGTACTGCCAGCACCATGCTCGGCAGGCTTGCCCCAGAGCGGCGAATCGCCTCTAGGACGTTAAGCAGCCCCACCACCCCAAAGGCTTGCCAGAGAACGGGCTGTTCCCGCAGTGCCCGAAAAGTGCGCTCCGGCAGAAACCAAGCGCCATAGATGTTGTCTAACCAGGAACCGAGCATGGCCGGCAACAAGTCAAGCTATCTTTCATCCTAGCCCTTATGAGCACTTGACAGGCACATCCCAAAAATGGGGTATGATTGGAAAAGGATTCTGCGGCGTTGGTGACTGCCGTTATGTTTTTGCGATCTATACCCTTCGACAATTAGGATGGGAAGTGGATGTGAGAGCAGTAAGCCAAACTTAGATTTGGAAACTATCAACAATCATCCCCGGTATCCTACACTGGATTTTCCAGGTCGAAAACCACGGTAAAACGGCGCAACAGTATCCTCAAAAGAGCCCTCGAAAGGGGGCCTTTTTGTTGCTTGAATGTTGCAGTTGAATTGCCATTGCTTTACGGGATCCCAAGCCAAATTGCCCATAGCCAGGTGGATCCAGTACCATGATGATCTATTTCAATTCCTGGCTCCCCTCTTTCCTAGAGAGAGTCAAAGGGACTGTCGAACTGCGGTTGTTTTTCGGAACGGGATCCCTGGGGCCTAAGAGGCTTGTTGTTGACTTTGAACAGGAGGGATCCGGCGCAAATTCAAAAGCACCATTGCGCTAAGGGGGCGCGTGTTGGCCAGTAGCCCCACGATCAGCAGCAGCCAACTGTTCAAGGTAGTATTGTCCAGCAGCCAACCCATCAACAGAGCCGATCCTGCCCCTTCGGCAACTGCCGCCAAGATCCAAGCCCGGCTACCTTTCCAGCGCTGAGACCACAAGGCCCATTGCAGCCCACCAACGCCGACCCCCACCAGCAAACCGCGCAGCGCATCTCCCATTGCCTGCAAGACATTTTGGAGCCAGGGATCCGTCGGGTTAAAAGCAGAGGTTGCCACCCCCACCTGGGGAGCGAGGAAATCCGCTGCCACCCAACCCAAAGCCGTGGCCAGCAAAGTTGCAGCCACCCATCCCACAGAAACCTGCCGCCGCAACACCAGCCACTGTAGCAGCCCCATCAGGAAGCCAAGGCCGGCTCCAGCCACCGCCCCTTGTAATGATCCCAAAGCCGCCAGCAGAGGAGCCAATGCCCCCAACCCCAGGTAGCCGATCCCAGCCGCCCCCAAATTGGCCAAGAGCCAACTCAACGCCGACCCTTTGCCCAGGCGGGGTGCATTCAGGGGTGCATCCAACAGATGAGAGCCGGACTTGCTGTTGACATGTTCCTGCCCAACCTTCTGTTCCACCTCGCGCAGCCCCTGTTCCGCTGAAGGGTTACCCGGTTCCAGCCGCAGCACCCCTTGATAGTCCATCTGGGCAAGGCCCCAATGCCCCTGTCGTTGGTGGGCCAGACCGCGGTAGAGATAGTAGCGGGCTTCGTTGGGGGCGCTCTGGATCAGCTCGTTGAGCAAATGGACGGCCATCTTGTACTCGCCTGCCTCGATCAGACTGACCGCCTGCTGGAGCTTTTCTTCCTCAACTGGGGCAGTTCGGGGCTGTTGGGAAGTCGGCTGGCCAAATCCGGTCGGGATCCGCGGGGGGCGAACACCTTGAGGTGAACGAGAGGAATTTGAGGGGACGAACGGGGCAGGAGGGGCGATCTTGTTTCCATAGACAGCCTGTAGCTGCTGGCCGAGCACTTCCATGTTGGCCGGGCGGAGGGCAGGGTCTTTCTCTAGGCACTGGAGGACAACCTTCTCCAGGGCAGCGGGGATGGGGTGGGCTAGCTTGTGGTCTTGGAAGGGGCGGGGCTTTTGAAAGTTGTGGACGTGGTACCAGCCTTGCAAGGTGTCGGTATCCGGCTCGAAGGGCAACGCACCAGTTAACAGCTCGTACAGCACCACCCCCAGGGAATAGATGTCGGAGCGGCCATCCAGCTTTTCTCCGCGCATTTGCTCGGGCGAGGCATAGACCATCGTGCCCAAAAAATAGCCCGTCTGCGTCAGGCCACGAGAGGTCTCCCCCATGAGCTTGGAAATGCCGAAGTCCAGGATCTTGACCCGATCTTTCCCATCGGGCCCTTTCTGCACAAAGATGTTGCTGGGTTTAATGTCGCGGTGGATGACGCCGCGAATGGAGTGCTTGCCCAGATCCATCTGAAAGTTGTGGGCGTGGTGCAGGGCAGAGCAAATTTGCAGAGCCAAGTTCACCACTCGCTCTGGGTGCAAGGGGCCTTCCCGAGCCAGCACATAGTCCAACCCCTGGCCGCTGTAGGGTTTGGCATTCAGGTACTCCATCACCAGATAGGGCTGGTTTTGGTACAGGCCGTAAGAGCGCACCTGCACGATGTTGGGGTGCTCGCCCAACAGAGCGCTGACCCTGGCCTCATCCATGAAGCGTTGCTGCAGTTGCTGGTAGTACTCTGGGCCCATGTCCGGGGGCGGCGGGCGCAACAACTTGACGGCCACCAGCTCGTCATTGAGCTGGGTATCCACCGCCTCGAACACATTGCCGTAGCCACCCTCGCTGATGTGGCGGGTCAGCCGGTAGCGGTTGCCAATCAGTTGTCCAATCAGGCGCTGGTTCATGGAGGAGGGTGGCCAGCTGGGGAGTTTACCTATGATTTGATTCTATTCAGCTTATGGGCCTAGAACCTGCTTGTGAGGGATCCGCTGCCATTGCGACCCCTTTTCCACCCCAAAAGCCAGGGATCCCGCTAGGATTGGGGCATGAGTGCTCCTTCTGCAACTGCTGCTCTATCCCCTTTCTGGCTGGAGGTTACCGAGTTTGCCCTGCAGGCCACGGCTAGCGTGGGATCCCAGCTCTTGGCAGACTTTGGCCAGGCCCACCCTACGGTTCGCGCTAGCGGGACGGAGTCCTTAAAAGCCGACGGCAGCTTGGTAACCTCTTCTGACCAGTGGGCGGATCGCGCTTTTCAAAGAGCTATTGCCGCTGCCTACCCCGATCACGGTTATCTGAGCGAGGAATCCAACCACATTTTTCCCGAGAAGGAGTGGTGTTGGGTAGTGGATCCTTTGGATGGCACCACCAATTTTGCCCGTGGGATCCCCATTTGGGGCAGCTCCTTGGCTTTGCTGCATTGGGGCGTGCCGGTGTTTGGCTGTGTCCATCTGCCGCCCATCCGCCAGACTTTTTACGGTTATTGGCCTCGGTTTCCTGGGGATGCAGCAGCAGGAGCTTTTCTCACCCGCCACGACCGGGATCCCGCCTGTCCCCAGCCAATCCGTTCTAGCACCGCCTCACCCGGCCCCAACCAATTGTTCAATTTCTGTTCCCGCAGCAGCCATTGGATTAGCCCGCAATTCCCTTGCAAAGCGCGGATGTTGGGGGGCGCTGCCTACAACCTGCTGGCGGTGGCCGGTGGCAGCCTTTTGGGGGCGGTAGAACGCTCGCCCAAGATCTGGGATGTGGCGGCAGTGTGGGCCATTGTCAAGGGGGCCGGCGCCGTTTGGGAACCCCTGAGCTGCACCGATCCGGATCCCGGCCAGCCTCTCATTCCCGGCAAGGATTATGGCCGACTCACTTACCCCGCCCTGGTGGCAGCTCAAGCCGAGTGGATCCCCTTATTTCGCGCCTTCATCGCTCTGTAGCTTTCGTAAACGGCCTGCACGTTGTACCAGTTGAGGAAAAAAATCCGGCACAGCTCCAAGGCCAACTGCGAGCGGCCATGCCGGATCAACCAGCGCAGCAGCGGTTCCACCCGTTTCTCGTTCAGCCAGCCCCCCAGGGATAAAAGCCCCCACAGGAATTGGTGTAGGGGTGTCAGTTGGATCATCAGGCGCACGGCCCAGGTGGGGTGTTTTTGGTAAAAGAGAATGCCCATGCGGCCCCGTTGCCGTTCCCGCTCGATAAGGGCCGGGATCTGCTGCAGCTCAAAGGGCGGATGCCAGTGGTAGCCGGTGGCCTGGGGGCACTTGACCAGGCGCAGGCCCAAACGTTTTAGCCGCACCCCCAGCTCCAGGTCTTCCCAGCCGTAGAGGTGAAACCGCTCGTCAAAGGGGCCGGCGGGGGTTTCGCAGGCCAGCTCCAACCAATGGCGGGCAATGGCCACGTTGCCGGTGGCGAAAAAGGCTGCCGAAAAATCGGTGGGCTTGAAGGGTTCGGAGCGGGGATCCTGAAAATTGCTCGTGTTGATCACCCGCCCGTAGGTGAAGACCTTGGCCTCGTGGGGGGAGCGGGGATCCCCTGTAACGCCGTGCCGCCGCAGCATCTGGGCGTGGCTGGCCAAGAAGTGATCCACCACCACCAGGTCGCTGTCGATAAAGACGATGAGGGATCCCTGGGCGTGGCGAAACCCCAGGTTGCGGGCAGCGGCGGGGCCGCGGTGCTCCTGCTGCAACAGTTTCCACTGGGGCAAGCCAACGGGGTTGTTCTGCAGCCATTCCACTGTGCCATCGGTGGAGCCATCGTCCACCACCACCACCTCGTAGCCCTCGTAGGGGCCGGGCTGCTGCTGCGCCAGGGCCCGCAGACACTGCTCCAAAATGGGACGGCGGTTGTAGGTGGGAATGATGACGCTGATGTACACCGGGGATCCCTAGGGATGGCTGTACAGCCCTTGAGCAAAAACACCTCAGGGAAGAGGGGTTCCCACTGCCTGTTGGGCTAGAGGACTTTTAGGAGCTCTGCCGACTGGCGCACCGTCTCGAAAAAGTAATGGACATTGGCCTCTGGAGTGCTTTGGTGAATGCCGTGGCCCAGGTTCATGATATGCCCACGGGATCCGGCTTTTCGAATCACCTCTAGGGTGCGCTGCCGGATGAACTCCGGGGATCCCAGCAACACCATCGGATCCAGATTGCCCTGCACCGCCAGGGATCCCAGGCGGGCCCTGGCCTCTGCCATATCGCTCATCCAATCGAGGCTGAACACGTCGATGCCGGCTTTGCCCACCCGCTCCAGCAAAGCGGCGCTGCCGTTGATGTAGAGGATCAGCGGCACCTGCGGATACCGAGCTTTCACCTGATCCACAATTTGCTTTTGGTAGGGCAAGGCCCAACACTCGTAATCGGCTGGGCTGAGCTGGCCGGCCCAAGTATCGAACAACTGCACCACCTGGGCGCCGCACTCGATCTGGTAGATCACGTAGCGGGCAATGCTGTCGGCCAGCTTGCTCAGCAACTGATGCAGCAATGGCGGCTGCGCGAAGGCCAAGCTCTTGATGTGGGCGTAATCTTTGGAGCTGCGCCCTTCCACAGCATAGCAGGCCAGAGTCCAGGGGGAGCCGACAAATCCCAGCAGCGTTGCTTTCCCTTCCACCTCGCGGCGCAGGGTGCTGAGAATGGTCTTGATAAAGGGCAGACTTTCTTCCGGTTCCAGGAGGCGGATGCGTTCAATTTGGGCTTGGGAACGAATCGGCGGGTCGATGATTGGCCCCTGATGCTCCACCAGCTCAAAGGGGATGCCCATGCCCTCAAGGGGGGTGAGGATATCGCTGAACAGGATCACCCCATCAGGGGCAAAGGCCCGAAACGGTTGCAACGAGATCTCGACGGCCAGCTCCGGGATCTCGCAACGCTGCTTAAAGGTGTACTTGCTTTGCAGCTCGCGGTAGGCCGCCATGTAGCGACCCGCCTGGCGCATCATCCAAACTGGAGGGCGATCCAGCACTTCCCCTCGGGCCGCCCGCAGCAAACGGTCACCCAAGTGCTCCGCACCGCTGGCGGTGGAGGAGGTGGCGCTGAGCTGAACAGGCGAGTGGGACATAGGAGGGCAATCCGGCTAAAGATCCTTATGAATCCTGACATTGTGGCGACAGCAACCGCAAGTTGGCGGCTCAGGATCCCTGCAGTTTCTTCATCGGCTGCAACTTGCTGTTAATTCTTACCCTTTTGGCCTCTGGGCTGGGATCCCCATTAAAGTGGACATGAGATAATGACACCTGGCCAGCCTGTTGAAGAACGGCTCGACAAGGATCCCCCCATTGCCGAGTTGAGAGGAAACCCCGCTTGGTTGCCCAAACCTTTAACCTGAAAGCCTACCTGAGCCAGCGTCAGCAACAGGTGGAAGAAGCTCTCTCTGCAGCTTTGGTTCCCGCCTATCCGGAGCGCATTTACGAGGCGATGCGCTACAGCCTATTGGCAGGGGGGAAGCGCCTCAGGCCCATCCTCTGTCTGGCTGCTTGCGAGTTGGCCGGCGGCACTGTGGAGCAGGCTCTGCCTACCGCCTGTGCCCTGGAAATGATCCACACCATGTCGCTGATCCATGACGATCTGCCGGCCATGGACAATGACGACTTTCGCCGCGGCAAACCCACCAACCACAAGGTGTTCGGCGAAGACATTGCCATCTTGGCGGGAGATGCTCTGCTGGCTTTTGCCTTTGAGCACATTGCTAGCCAAACTCAGGGGGTACCGCCGCAGTTGGTGTTACAGGTGATCGCCCGCGTTGGCCATGCTGTGGCTGCAACCGGGTTGGTAGGGGGGCAGGTGGTGGATCTGGAGTCGGAGGGCAAGGCCATTTCCCTGGAAACTCTGGAGTACATTCACAGCCACAAGACCGGCGCTCTGCTGGAGGTCTCGGTGGTTTCGGGAGGGATCCTGGCGGGGGGAGATGAGGAGCTGCTGGCCCACCTGAGCCGCTACGCCCGCGATATTGGCCTGGCTTTTCAGATTGTGGACGACATTTTGGATATCACCGCCACCAGCGAGCAACTAGGCAAAACGGCAGGAAAGGATCAAGCTGCCGCCAAAGCCACCTATCCCAGCTTGTTGGGCCTAGAGGCCTCCCAGCAAAAAGCCGAGGAGCTGATTCAATCGGCCAAGGAAACGTTGCGCCCCTACGGACCGCGGGCAGAACCGCTGCTGGCTCTGGCGGACTTCATCACTCGCCGTCAGCATTAGGACAGGACAAGGGGACAAGATCAGATGGGATCCCTGGAGACCCTGCTCGCATGTCTGTGCTGGAGAGCTGTATGCTGCAACAGTTGATGGCCAATCATGTCCTCTGGGTTGCTTTGCTGGCCAGTTTGTTGGCCCAAGCCATCAAGCTGATCCTTTCCTATGTACGGTCGGGCAAGGTTAATCTACGGGTCTTGGTAGAAACTGGGGGGATGCCCAGCTCCCACGCAGCGTTGGTGACGGCTTTGTCCGTTGGGGTGGGGCTGCAGGAAGGCTGGGACAGCCTGCTGTTTGCCGCGACGGTGGTTTTTGCTTTGGTGGTGATGTACGATGCTGCCGGGATCCGCCAAGCCGCCGGAAAACAGGCGCGGGTGCTGAATCGCCTCCTGGAAGAATGGTTTGAAGAAAAGGGCGCCGACCGTTTTCCAGAACCCTACCTGAAAGAATTGCTGGGCCACACTCCCGTGCAGGTCATGGCCGGCGCAGCTTTGGGAGCAGCCTGTATCACACTGTCATTTGCCCTGGGAGTAAACTGAGAGCCATTGGGGCATGCTAAGGCAGAAGTACCGCGAGTGGTCATGGCCTCCAGTTCTCAACCTCGTCCGATCCAACGTTGCCCTTCCTGTGGCAAGCCGATCCCGGCCTACCGGTTCAAATCTCCCTACTGTGACCACTGCGGTTGGCGGGCGGCCCCAGCAGCGCAAGCCCCTCAAAAAGGCGGATCCCTGGGCCAGAAAATTGCAGCTCAGGTGGGATCCCAAGGTCAACGCCTCAAGGTGCCCCCTCTGCTACAGCCGCTGCTGAACTTCAACTTTTACCTCTATCTGCTCTGGGGGATCAGCCCTCTGTTTCCGCTGGTGGTGGATCGACCCCTGCTGGCCGAATCCAACTATCTGCTCCTAATCCCGCTTTTGTTGAGCTGGGGGCTGCTTTATTTGGCGGTGCGAGATCTGCCGCTGCCGGACAATTTGCGGCTGCCGCGCCTGTTGTTGGATGTATCGTTCATCCTGCTGCCCTTCTTCCAGAAAATTAATGTGTCCAAAGCCCCCAACCGACCCTATTGGAATGCTCTGCTGATTTGGGTGATCGGGATCCTGCTGCTTGCCGCTTTGCGGCTTTGGAGCTTTAGCCTGCTCCTGACGGCGGTGACCTTGCTGTTGACCAGCTTTTGCACGCTGCTGTTCTAACCGAGATCCTTGCAAAGAACCTCAATATTTAATATTTAACATTTCATGAGCATTCCTGCTGCCCGTCAACGCTTTGCCCTTGAAATCCAATCGGAGCCCATCGATCTGGGTCGGGCGGCCCTCTGGATTGCCCAAGAAGCCTATCCCGATCTGGAGGTGGAAGAGTATATGGCCGCTCTGGATGAGATGGCCGCAGAGGTGCAAGAGCGCCTTCCCCCGGAGCGTTATCCCCTGCGGGTCATCAAGATCTTGAATCACTATCTCTTTGAGGATCTGGGCTTTCGTGGCAATCGCGAAGATTATTACGACCCACGCAACAGCTTTTTGAACGAAGTGATCGATCGGCGCACCGGGATCCCGATTACGCTGTCGCTGATCTATCTAGAGCTGGCGCGGCGGATCGATTTTCCCATGGCAGGAGTGGGCATGCCCGGCCACTTTTTAATCCGGCCCCTGTTTGCAGGCGCCGAGATTTTTGTGGATCCCTTTCAGCAGGGGGAGATTTTATTTCCAGAAGATTGTCAAGAGCTTTTGTCGCAAATCTACGGGCCTGGGATCCCTTTCCAAGAACACCACCTACGCCCCACCCCTCCCCGCCTGATCTTGGTACGCTTGCTCAACAACCTCAAGCAAATTTATCTGAGCCGCGCCGAACTGGAACCCGCTTTGGCAGCAGCGGAACGGATCTTGTTGTTGATCCCTGAATCCTTGCCTCACCTAAGGGATCGCGGGCTGTTGTATTATCAGTTGGGCCGTTGGCAGCAAGCCTGCCAGGATCTCAAGCGCTACTTAAAACAGGCGCCTTTCCACCCCGAGATCAATCGCTCTGATGAGCATTTAATCCGGGAAATTGTCGAGAGATTGGAATCTCATCCCGACTCATGCTAGGAGCATGCACAATTGCTCTCAGTTGTGCGTTGTGTAAGTGTGTAAGTTTTGAGCAAGATCTGCCGTCGTTTGCAAGCAAGGCTAGGTTTCTAGCAGGGATCGGAAGCAGCCCTTACCTCTTGGCGCAAAATGGCTTCCACCAGCTTATCTAAAGCCTCTAGATCAGATAGATCATAGTTTTTTTCCCAGAGGATTTGGTTAATGCTGGACTCCTGCTGCAGAGTTAAAACCGAAGATTGTAAAACCTCATCGATGATCTGGCGAATGCTCATCTTAACCTCGCAATCGTGAGAAGAATTGATGGCTTTGGCTCATAAGCCTAGAATGCTGGAAACGCTCTGCGATAGCCATCGTGAGGATCACGTATTTTGACATCAGAATCTGGGGCGACTCATCCAAACCCTTTCGGGGAAATCGCCAATAGTACTTTTACGGACTTGAGCTATGGATGGCGCTGAAGTCTGCGAACTTCTCAGGATCTTCTGAGACAGACCTGCTCCCCATTGAGGGCAGCTTGGGCCTCATCATCTGTTGCGAAGGCGGTGCGAATGATGCGCTCACCGGGATGGCGATCCCCTGCCGAAAGGCCGAGATCCCGCACCACAAATGAGCGCTGGATCCAGCGGTCGAAGCCATCGTAGCGGGGAGAGAAGGCAGTCCGTCCGTGGACGGTGCGGCGATTGTCAATACAGAGCAGATCCCCTGTTTCCAGCTTGATGCCTCGGTAGACAGCGTGGATTCCCTTCCTCAGGGCTTCTAGAGCCAGACTGGCTTCGGGGGTGAGCCCCACCATCAGGTCTTCGTCGTAGTTCCAGAAGGGATCCTCTCGACGGCCATACAGCACCGGCAAAATGGGTCCATTGATCAGGGCTTGCCGGTTGCCGAAGGAGTAGTCGATGCCAGTGCGATACAGGGGTTCAAACAGCAGCTCCCGCTCTCGCTCTCCTAGCAGAGGCAGGACATGACGGATGCTGGCGTAGGTGGTTTCCGCCACACGATCATGGTCGGGGCGCAGGCAAAACAGCAGCAAAAACTCCGGTGAGTGGGGATGAAAAACCGTCTCGCGGTGAAACTGTAGCCGAGTGCGGGATCCCTCGGAAGATTGCACCTCTTCGCTGTCGGGAGTAGGCACCAAGTTTTGAAACAAATCCCCGTTTTTTTCTTGGATGTAGGAGACCAAATGCCCCAAGCGGCTGCCGATCATTGCCAAGCAGCGTTCGCTGACAAAAGTGGTTTTCTCCTCAGAGCGCTGCGCCAGAGCCGGTGTGCGGGTATGGTCAAGTCCGGGATCCACGGGCAAGCCCCGCAGCAGCAGGATCCCTTCCGAATTGGAATACAACTGAAACTCCAGCAAGGCCCGCCGCAAATGTCGGGGCAGCTCATCTGCCCGCATCTCGCAGTCCAGGAGAAATTCCTCTGTTTCCCGATAAGGATCGGGCCCAGGCGCCAAAAATAGGTTTATCGTCTTTTCATCGAAGCCCTGACAATCGATCAGCAGGCATCCTTTTTCAAGCTGTGAAGTCTTCATCACGATCCCTCACCACCCACTGCCCTAGTCATAGCAGCCGCAGCAACTTTTGGGCAGGGATCCTACACTCAAAACCCAATCTCGGCGAGTGTAGCGCACTACCCTTCGGTGCTAGAACCTCAGTCTGAGGCGGGGCAGAGTTTTGCTTGCTGCATCAGAAGTCCGGCTGGGGATCCCCATGTCTGGGCAAGATGTCCATTAGGATGAGTTCCAGGGGCTGGCCAGCGCGGGGAACCGGCGTAAAGTGGGCAAAGTGGGATCTGCCGAGCGCTGGGTTATGGGGAAAGCTTCAACAAACTCGCAGGCGAGGTTGCAACACCATGGCACCGACTTGGCAAACGGATGGGCATACTTGGTTTCTTCTGCCCGCTCAACCCCGCGCTGTCGTTCACTTTCTGGGTGGAGCTTTTGTGGGAGCTGCCCCGCAAGTGTTCTACAGCCGCCTGCTGGAAGAACTGGCCCGTATGGGCATGGCCGTTGTTGCCACCCCCTACATCACCGATATCGATCACGCCCAACTGGCGCTCAACGCAGCCCAATCTTTGCACAGAAGCCTGCAAAGCAAGGGTTTGCTGGAGTTGCCCCTGTTTGGTTTGGGTCATAGCCTGGGCTGTAAGTTGCAGATCCTCTCTTGTCTAGCCGTTCCTTCTCTGGGATCCCGTCGGCGAGGCAATATTTTTCTGGCCTACAGCAATGCCGGGCTAGATCGGGCTTTGCCATTGCTGCGGCTGTTGGCTCAAGCTTGGCCTCAACAACAGCTTGCCGATCTGTGGCGGATGTGGATGGGATCCTCCTCGCCACCTGTGAATCTGTGGTTGGAGTTCGAGCCTTCCCCGACAGAAACCAACCGCTTAATTGAGGAGCAGTATCCGGTTAGACACAACCTGCTTGTGGAATTTCGACAGGATGATATTGACGACATTCCTCTGCTCTACCAGCAGCTTTGCCGCAAGTATCAAGGCTATACCGAGTGGCAGCATCTCGAGGGGGATCACCTCACTCCACTGGGTTTTAGCTATCCTTTCCAAGTCGGGGAGGAGTTCAGCCCCATCGATGCTTTTGGACAGTTGATCTACCAGAACCTACTGGCCCCCAACCACCAAATGATCCGAAGCATCCGAGCCTGGCTGGCAACCCAATTGGCCCATTGACATTCTTCCCACGGCTCAAGTCAACGGATTTTTTCACAGCTTGCAGGATTTCTCCCGCTCACTGTTGGCAAGCGGGCGGCAGGTCTTGCTACTCCATCCTTGCGGATGCAGGAGGATGCCATAACCCCAGATACTTTGGCCTTCCATTTCAAACTAGATTGAAACACTCCCTAAGCGTTCTCCGCTGCCGCCCTACCCCCAGCAAGAGAGGGGAGCTAGATGGAAATGTTTCATTCCGGCTTAAAACGACTATAAAAGCTGCGTCACAACCTCGCTAGCGGAGCTACTGCATTGGTGTAGCTCATGACCGCCCATTTACTGATCAAGCCAGCTCAAATCGGAGAGCAGATCTTGAGAGTAGGAAGAGGGGGACTGCGCTTGCAGATGAAACAACATCTGAAGGGTATCGCTCATCAGAAAGTAACAGGTCAAAACGCCGCCGGCAGCCACAGCCACCAGTGTCCCTGCCAACATGCGCGAGAACTCCTGACTCTGAAAAGCCTGCTCCATCAAGCGCAGCGCCCAGAATCCCAGGAGGACAACAATGGCAAGGATGATCAACATATCGTAATTTATTGTAACAAGCCTGCTGCTCAACGGCCATTGACAGAATTGAATAAGAACATAAGGACTCCCCTTGTCCCTCATGCTCCATGACTCTGAGTCAGTGTACAGAAGGGCTTGGCGTGCCTGGATTTGCAGCCCTTTTCGGTTGCCCTTGCTGCAGGCCATGAGCACAAAAGGGATCCCACCGGCAAAGATTGCAGGTTGGGCGGGCGTTCAAGTGGGCTACAGCCGACGCCCGTTATCGGAAATGCGGGTGGATCAGGAGCTGATGTGGCTGATTCAGGTGGGGCTGTTGCGACGGGAAGTGGATGGGCAGGGGATCACCGACCGGTACCGTCTGGCACCTCTGGGTCGGCAGTTGTTGCAAGATCTGGAGAGGGATGAAACTTTTGCCGGGATCTCGGCAAGCTGGGCAGACCGCCTGTGCAATAGGCTGACCCGCTGGCGGCTGCTCCCCTGAGGATCCCCTACACTGGATCCAACTTTCAACGCCGCTCTCGAGGGGGGATATGGTACGGCCAAGGTTGATGCGTGTGCCCGGATCCCTGGCACTCCAACGTCCACTCCAAACCTCTTTGCAGCGGCGCAGCCAAGCAATTAACCGGCGCAGCAAGTCTATCTACCGCAAAACCCGCTCCCTCTACCGACGCAACTTGCCCCTTTATCTGCGCAATTTGCTGTTGCAATACCGCACCAGCCTTATCTACAACCTCAAAGCCAGGCCTGTCAGCAGAACCCGTCGAGGATAGCAAGCCCCCCTCTGGATCCCAGCACAGCGGTCTTCACTGTGTGAAAATGGCCAAATGGCGATGAACGGTACTCCGCCGAGAAGACTTGTGTACCTTCATGTTCGCGACCATTCTCAGTTCGGGGGGTGGCTGAGCGCTCCGCGCCGCTGACGCGACTACCCCCAGCCTTTCTCCCAGAGGGAGAGTTGGGAACCAGCGCAAGACTACCGGATCGTGAAGCGGCCAATTCCTACCTTCTCGCCGTTGACATGAATCTCGACGCGGTAGCGCCCGGTGTAGGGTTGGCTGAAGCTCAGAAAGCCTCGCACGGTATCGGCCAAGGGATCCCAGGGAACATCGAGCTTGCGGATTAGTTGCTCGCCCCCAGCTTCTCCGCCCTCGTAGTACCAGAGCATCTCCACCTTGGCGTTGACAGGAAGGTTGCCCACTGGCAAGATGGCCCAGATCAACGTGTCGGTGGTCTTGAACTCGGTTGTGGCCTCGCCAGGGCTGCCGTCCCCCCGACCTCGGTACAGGCCGATTGTCCTTAGCCCCGCCTCTTTGGGGGTTCCTTGGCTGTAGGCACGGGCATCCGCCTGCGCTTCCTGACCTAGGCGATCCAGCTCGGCCAGCAAATCTTCCTGCTGCTTCAGGGCATCGGTTGCTTCCTGCAGCCACCGGGCGATCTGCCGCTCTGCGGTTGGGACTTCTGAAGCCGGGGAAGAAGGCTGTGCAGCCGCCCCGCTGAGGTTGCGAATGGGAAAACCCTGAGCTGTCCCCACCTCGCTGCCCAGTAAGTTCAGCCAGCGGCTTCGCACTTCGGACGTCATCTCTGGCTTTGCGGCATAGGCAATGCGCACACTGCCGCTTGGGCCTCGGGTGATCCGGCCAATCTCATGTTCCTCAACTCCACTCACCGTTCCACGACAGCCAGCACTGCGGAACTCGTAGAGCACATCTTCTTCGCTCTCCCGATGAAACTCCCAAGTCGTTTGGGGGCAGCTAGCCAGGATGTTGTCCCGCATGTGGTTGGCGAGAAAGCGCGGCGATCCCTGGACATGAACGTCCATGACGGAGAGCATCTCTCTCCAAGAGGCCAAGCTCTCTCCGGGCCGTGTGAGAAGGGTTAGAGTAACCCCTTCTAGGACTTGATGATCGGCGAAAACCCATTCCCCCGAATCCCCTTCGATAACAACGTTTCCCGAGGGGCTGATGAAAGCGGATGCAAACAGCAGGCCGGCAAAAAGATTCAACACAATGCCCTTCCTTATCCTGGGATTTGCACTTGAAAATGAGATAGGACGACTTTCAAGCCGCTCACTGGGCAAGCAAAGAAGGGCTGGACAAAGAGGCTAGAGTCTTCGTCGTTGCCGTTTGCAAGGCTCACCTCAGGAAAATCTCGATAGATCCCTACAGCTTGATTTTGCTGACCTTACCAAAACGTCAATTGACCCCCCCAAAACATTGACCAGCCTAGCACAATTGAGCTCAATTCTGAACCCCACTTTGCAGAAATGCCGTGTTTTTCTGATGAGTATATCCATTTACATTGAACAGATATCAGCCTGTTCGTTCAGAAACCTCATGGCAATTGAAAGCTGGTTACTGTAGTAAGTCACTGCGGCCAACTGAAGAGGAGATCTTTCCGGTAATTAGCCAGTTATCCCCCAAGGTCTCCAGCCGCGGCTCCACCAGTTGCCAGCTTTGGTTGACATCAGGGATCCCCTCGCCTGCTACCGGGGTTGGCGCATCGGCTCCCCCCAGGATCTTGGGAGCGATAAAGGCGGCTACTTTCTGGATCGCCCCATCTTTGAGGGCTGCCCAGGCCAGCGTACCCCCGCATTCCCAGAGGGCGCTCAGACACCCCCGCTGAAAGAGCACTTGTGCCACCCGCGAGGGGGTTACCTGGGGCAGATGCAGCAGTTCTACCCCCTGCTCGGCCAGGGATCCCCAGAGGGGATGGATCTTTGGGGCTTCCGTGATCACCAATGTCGGCGCTTCTTCCACCTGCCACAGATGGGCAGAAGGGGGCAGGTTCAGAGAACGGCTGAGAACAACCCGCAACGGCTGGGATCCCTGCAACTCCGCCAGACGACAGGTGAGGCGCGGATTATCCTGCCAAACGGTTCGGGATCCCACAATCACCGCATCGTGCCAGGCCCGCTGTTGGTGAACCCATTGCCGCGCCAGAGGGTTGCTGATCCAGCGGCTGTGGCCGGTTGCGGCGGCGCTCTTGCCATCCAGGGTCATGGCGTATTTCAGCAGACCAAGGCACTGCTTCTGCACAATGGCAAAGGCAAACCCCTCGTTCAGCTCCTGGCACTTCTGCTCCAGCACTCCCACCGTCACGTCGATCCCCGCCTCCTGCAGGCGTCGGATCCCTTTGCCGGCCACCAAGGGATTGGGATCCTGCATCCCCACCACAACCCGCCGGATCCCGGCGGCCAGGATGGCCTCGGTACAAGGGGGAGTGCGCCCATAGTGGTTGCAGGGCTCCAGGTTGACGTAGAGCGTTGCGCCTCTGGCCAGGGATCCCGCCTGTTGCAGAGCCAACACCTCCGCATGGGGCTGCCCTGCCCCCGGATGAACGCCTTCCCCCACCACCCGATCCCCCTGCACGATCACGCAACTCACCCGTGGATTGGGAGAGGGACGCTGAGGTGTGGAACGGGCCAGGGATAGACACCGTTCCATCCACTGCTGATCCGAAATCATAAAATGGGCATCCGCTCCAGAGCGGCTCAAGCCGGTGACAAGGCTGCCAACTTGCGGTTGAAAGCTGCAATTGCCTTGGATTCTAGCTCTGCCACCTGCAATGCGTAGTCGCGGGCGCGGGCCTTTTGTTCGTTGCTGACAATCTCTCCCGAACGCAGGCGATCCAACAAATCGAAGGGATCCAACACCTCATCCATCGGGAAGCGGCCCAGATGAATCATGATCGGCAGGCATATTCTTCGCCAAGAATCAGAGCGGAAGTGAGCGTGGGTGATTCCCTCTCTCCCAGCTTGAGGGTGGGACGAGCCTTGCGGCAACCACCACCTGGCGATGGGTCTCGATCACTGCTCTGGCCCGATCCAGATCTTGATTTTTCCAATCCACAGCCAGCCTGAGGCGGTGGGCGATGAAATCCGCAGTGGCGATGTAGAGGAGAGAGGGATCGATGAAAGCATAAGCCCGCATCTGGGCAGTTGACACCACTGTTTCACAAAACGCCGGGAAGGTGATCCCCGCCTCCACCACCGTGGTCACCCCTGAGCGGATCCCCACCTCATCCGCCGGCAGACAAAAATCCCCCACCGACGTGAAAACCCAGTTGCCCGATTTTGTCCAATCCCTGGTCGGGATCCAGCAGATGTGCGTTGATAAACAGGGTGGCAGCCACCAGAACTCCTTCCCGCAAAGCGTTAGACCGGCACTCTCGGAAAGTAAAACACTTTTTTCTTGCAATTTGTAGGCTCAACTACAAAATCCGACGCGGAGAAGACCGCAATCTGAGCGTGATACCTGCTACATCTGCCGTTTCGACAAACAGGCTCTAATATTGGGATGGTTATTCTAGGAGCTGCCTTCATGACCTCTTCCCCCCACCTGACCGCTGCAGAGGGGGCAGCGGGTTCTGCCAACGGGCTGAAGGAGGCATCCCTGTTTGGGGAACGGGATCCCTTGGCCCATTCCCTCCAAGTCCACGAAACCTTCAACCGCAGGAACAACCTGTTGAACCATCGCCTGCAACTGGTGGAAGAACTCTGGGAATCGGTGATCCTGCAGGAGTGCGGTCAGTCTCTGGTGGATCTGTTGCAGCGACTGCGTTCCATGTGTTCCCCAGAAGGACAAGCCCTGGAGTACCCGATCCCAGAGGTACTACAAATTATCGAGTACCTCAGCCTCGACGCCACCATCCAAACGGCACGGGCCTTTGCCCTCTTCTTCCAGTTGATCAACATTGTTGAACAGCACTACGAACGGGCAGAAGACTCGGACATGCGCATGGTGGATAGCCAACAACGTACCGTGCGAGAAAACGAAAAATTTGAACGGCTGTTCCCTTACCTGCGGGCTCAAGGGGTGCCGCCGGGCCTACTGCGCAGATTGCTGGAGCAGTTGCACATTCGCATGGTTTTTACCGCCCACCCCACCGAGATCGTCCGCCACACCATTCGCGAGAAGCAACGGGCCTTCTCTCGCTTGCTCAGCCAACTGGATTGGGCAGAACAAACCCAGCCTTTGCAGGCCCAGATGATAAAAGAACAGATGGCGGAAGAAGTCTTGCTTTGGTGGCGTACCGACGAGTTGCATCAGTCCAAGCCGACTGTTTTGAACGAAGTCGATTACACCTTGCACTATTTTGAAGAGGTGTTGTTTCAGGCCATCCCCCTGCTGCACGAGTACCTCAGCCGCAGCTTGAAAAAGGCTTTTCCCAGCGTCGAGCCGCCGCCGGCAGGATTTTGCAACTTCGGCTCATGGGTAGGCGGGGATCGGGATGGCAACCCTTCCGTTACCGCCGATGTGACTTGGCAAACGGCCCGCTATCAGCGCAACCTCATCCTGGGCAAGTACATCGAATCGGTGAAGGCTCTCACCAAAACCTTGAGCATTTCCCTGCATTGGGGGGATGTGGACAGCCAACTGCTGGATGCCCTTGAGCAGGATCACCGCCTCATGCCCGAGGTTTACGAATCGTTTTCGCTGCAATATCGCCAGGAGCCTTACCGCCTCAAGCTCAGCTACATTCAGCGGCGGCTGGAGTTGACGCGGGAGCGCAACC
Organism: Synechococcus sp. W55.1; assembly: GCF_047461655.1. NCBI lineage: Bacteria > Bacillati > Cyanobacteriota > Cyanophyceae > Synechococcales > Synechococcaceae > Synechococcus > Synechococcus sp. W55.1. The sequence continues at coordinate 120,374 of NZ_JANSHN010000003.1, read as the reverse complement.
GCAACTTGGCCGACTCCGCTTGTTTGCCCACCCCTCCCCCTGTGGACAACGCCTATGCCAACGCGGAAGAATTCCTGGCCGACTTGCAGCTTATCCAGAAAAGCTTGAAAAACAGCGGCCTTTCCTGCCGTCAGTTGGATCATCTCATTCAACAGGTACAGGTGTTTGGCTTTCACCTGGCCCATCTGGATATCCGCCAAGACAGCAGCTACCACGAAGCCGCTCTCACGGAGATTTTCGAGTACTTGCGCATTTTGCCGCGTCCCTACAACGAGATGACGGAAGAGGAAAAAACCGCCTTTCTCCTGCAGGAGCTACAAACACGTCGGCCTCTGATACCGCTGGAGATCGCCTTTTCCGAGAAAACGGCAGAGCTGATCGCCACCTTTCGCACCCTGCGCCGCATGCAGCAGGAATTCGGCTTGGCCATTTGCCAAACCTATGTGATCAGCATGAGCCGCCAGTTGAGCGACCTGTTGGAGGTGCTGCTGATGGCCAAGGAGGTGGGGCTCTACGATCCCATTAGCGGTCGCGGATCCCTGGCGGTGGTGCCGCTGTTTGAGACCGTCGAAGACCTGAAGCGGGCCCCGGAAGTTTTGCGGCAGTTGCTGGAGATCCCTTTCTATCGCCAGTACTTGGCTCAGCAGGGAAATCTGCAGGAGGTGATGCTGGGCTACTCCGACAGCAACAAAGATTCCGGCTTTTTGAGCAGCAACTGGGAGATTTACAAAGCTCAACAACGCCTGCAGACGGTGGCCGAATCCTATGGCGTGAAGCTGCAAATCTTCCATGGCCGGGGTGGTTCGGTGGGCCGTGGGGGGGGCCCGGCTTACGAGGCCATCTTGGCTCAACCAGGGCGCAGTGTGGGGGGCCGCATCAAAATTACCGAACAGGGAGAGGTGTTGGCCTCCAAGTATTCCCTCCAGGATCTGGCCATTTTTAACCTGGAAACCGTCACCAGCGCCGTGATCCAGGCCAGCCTACTGCGCACCTACCCCAACGATCTGCACGAGTGGTCGCGCCTGATGGAATCCTTGGCGGAGCGCTCCCGGCAGGTGTACCGTAACCTGGTCTACGAGCAGGAGGGCTTTGTGGAGTTTTTCCACGAGGTCACCCCCATTGAAGAGATCAGCCAACTGCAGATCAGCTCCCGTCCCGCCCGCCGCAGCGGTAGCCAAAAAGACATCGGATCCCTGCGGGCCATTCCCTGGGTATTCAGTTGGACGCAAAGCCGCTTTCTCTTGCCGGCCTGGTATGGGGTTGGCACCGCCCTACAGGAATACGTGGCCAAGGGCGAGCACAACCTCAACCACCTGCAGCACCTGTATCGCGAATGGCCTTTCTTCCGCATGGTGATCTCCAAAGTGGAGATGACCTTGGCCAAGGTGGATTTGCAAATAGCGCGTCACTACGTGCGGGAGATGAGCTCTCCAGAACGTCTAGAGCGGGCGATGGAGCTGTTTGAGTGTATTGCCCAAGAAATGCACCGCACCCGCACAATAGTGCTGCAGATTACGGGTCACAGCGAACTGTTGGAGAACGACCCTTATTTGAAGCGCTCGGTGCAGTTGCGCAACCGCTCTATTGTGCCCCTCGGCTTTATCCAAGTCTCCCTCCTCAAGCGCCTGCGAGAGCATCAGGGATCCCGTACCGGGAGAACGCGCTACAACCGAGCTGAACTTCTGCGTGGGGCTCTGCTCACCATCAACGGCATTGCCGCCGGGATGCGCAACACGGGCTGAGGGATCCAACCGGATTCACCACACCTCCCAAGCAAGGCTGGCGCTGTCCCTATTGAGTTTCAGAGCAGTGTCGAGAGCTTATCAGAACAGATCGTCATCGTACTCTTCTGGCTCCACTTCTACTGGCTCTACTTCGACAACGCGGCGGGAAGGACGGCGGGGAGGTTCATCCGCGTAGCTTTCCCCTTGGTCTTGGGGCAGCCGTGGGGGACGGCGGCGGGTAGCTGTACCTGTGCTGCGCTCTTCCTGCACATCCACATCCTCTGGATACTCTCCGGCAGGGCGACGGGGGCGACGGGCCTCTGGCGGCGGAGCCGGCTCATCGTAGTCGGTGTCCTGACGCGGGCGGGATCCTGGTTCCTCGTAATACTCATCCCCTTCGGGTCGGCGGCGTGGACGCACACGGGTATCGCCGGTCAGTTGGGGCCTGGGGCGACGGCTAGGATCTTCACCACTGCGCCCAGGAATGGAGCGACTGTAAGAGGATGTATCGCGGATACGGGATCCCTCGGCTCGAGTGGAAACCGTGCGTCCTTGGGCATAGCCATCCGGGGGATAGGTGCGGCTGAAGCCTTGCCGCCGAACGGTCGGACGAGCCCCGCCCACCTGCCGTGCTTTTTCGCTTAAGAGAATCCGCAAACGGAAGGTTTCGATGGCAAACCAGCCGGCCATCACCGCCAGCAACACCTGCGCAAAGAACAGCAACGGGATGAGCCGCTGACCTTCCAAGAGCAAGCAGACGGAATAGATCAGGCCCATCGTGGCAAAAATCACGTCATACTCAGCGGAGGCCTCTCGCTTGATGAACCGAACCGCGAAGATGGCTCCACTGGCAATAGCCACCAGCGCTGCCATCAAGAAGTAGGGGCTTTGGGTGAGAAACATGCCAGGGATCCCTAAACGATGAAGACGGGAGAGCGTTGAGCCTTATCCATTCCACAGCCGATCCTAGCATTGATCCTCCTGGTGGCACGGACAACAAAACCCAGGTTTGGGTGTAGGGACGGGATCCCTCTTCAATAAAAGGGATCGGTGCTAAAATCGGCAGCATCTTCCTGCATGTTCCATGCTGTATCTGGCACGGGTACACAAAAAAAGTCTCTTCGGCCAGGGGGAGCTGCAGCTCTTGGCCCGGCAGGCCGAGGACGGGGTTTGGATGCCGCTGCGCAAGCCAGAAGGGGTCACCTGCAAAGAGGTTGGCCCTTACAACATTGGGGTGTTGCTGCTGGTTGAGCTTTCGGAAGAGCGGCAGGTACGGCGGGTGGAAGAGGCAGCCATGAAGCTGGTGGAGATGTTGCACAACCTATCCCGAACCCACAGTCTGGTGGATCTGTCGGAGATTGAAAGCTGGCGGCAATCCTTGACTCGGCAAAGCCAAGAGCTGAGCCGTCGCGAAGCAGAGGTGGCCGCTCGCCAAGAGCAACTGCAACAGTGGGAAAACCGTCTGCGAGAAAAACTATCCTCCTGAGTTCTCAAACTATAGTCGTTTCGGGTTAGGGTGAGACGCCTGGGCTATCTCGCCCCTTACAGTCAACATTGGGTCATGGGTTTAGTGTCCTGGTTTGAATCGAAATGACCATACTCTTGGGCTAAGTGCATCTGTGAGTGAATCCAGATCAAGGCGGCTGGGATCGCCAAATCCGTAGTTATAAGACCTGAATCAACTTGGGTTGAGACATTCTCTTCCCCCAAAATAAGCAGGGAAAAACCAGAATCGATTGCGCTCCCTATTGCCCAAGGCGATAGGTTGTCCCGTTGCTGTTCGATTGCTGTGGCTACGCTGCCGTATTGGTGCTGTACGACCTCAATCAAACTGCGCTGAGATCCGGCCTTAGCTCGCGGGCACCTCGCAGATAAACATGCTGCATATCAGCTTGGGCAAGGGGAGTATTCAACTGGATCAAAACACGAATACAACGGGGTAAGTCGCTGCTCACCTCCATCTGTTGTACATCCAACAGAGGCACCGACTCCCAGCCAGGGCGACGACGGGCAAATTGGGCAGGAAAAGCTGCATTTAAATCAGGAGTAACAGAAAAAATAACGCTGACCAACTCAGCCGGATCGAAGGCGTTGCGGTGCTCTAGCGTATCCAACAGCTCAGTCACCGCCGCGCCAATGGCCTCGGCACTGTTTGTAGGTACGGTGATGGCTCCCCGAATTGCTCTGACTCGCCACCCCAATGGCCACACCCTCGTGCGCTTGAGCTCGCCTCGCTTCCAGAAAATTATACAGACTCATCTCTACTGGGATCCCATCCCTCTGGAGGAAACCGGCTCCTGTCACCTATCTGGGTTGCAGGAGCTTTTCCAGGATCTGCTCATGGTTGAGGCCAGAGTCCACCCAGGCTTCTCCTTCTTTGAGGCGGGCGGCAGCGGTCACGACAAACAAATTGCTCTCTGCTCCCAAAGCCTCGCTGGCAGTTTGCACGCAGAGCAAATCCTGGCCGGTTAGCTGGCTAAACCAGGTGGCCAACAGCCCTGCCTCCAAAAAGCCCATCGGACGCTTGAAATGGGGAGGGGTGACAGCAGCGAAGGGAGAATTGCGAATCGACACCACCAGGACTCCCTGATCTTTGTAAGTCCAGTCGATCTCGATCAATCCCCAGCCATGAGCTTTCCAGGCTTGTCTCAGACTTTGCAGAAAGGTGCCCATCTCTAGCTCGGCCAAAGGCTTCTGGTAGTAGTCGGAGAGTTCTTGGGCAAAACGGCGGAAAAACTCCTTGCCCCACATCCGACCACAGTTGCGCAACACCAAACGAGCAGCCTGGCCGGTCTCGTATTCCAGGCCCGTGTAGATGCCCCGCAGCAATGCCTCTGGAAGGGCCAAGAGACGTTCACCGTGGCGACTTTCCAGTAAGCCCGATTCCAAATCGCTTCGCAGATAAGCGCTGGGTGTGTAGTAGTTGGCCAAAACGGGCGTGTAGGGATCAAAGGTGACTGAGCCATTGGAGATAGAGCTGGTGCCGTTCATAAGGGATCCCCTGGTTATCCAATCCAAGTCGTTATTGAGCTTTAAGCATCCAAATAGGAGCAGGGTGCAGTTGACAGTTCGTTGGTTGTTGAGCTGGGAGAACGGTTGTTTACGCTCCAAATCTTATGGCGATCCCTCCAGCAATTGAATACCCCTTGGGCAGATTTACTACAACGCTAACATTAACTCCAACGACACTGAAGTCTCCGGCTAGTTGAGATAGAGCGCTCTAGCACCGAAAAATGCAAAAAGCAAAAAAGTATCTAGCTCTAAAACAGCAAGGCCACCTGTACCTGGGTGATCAAAGGGCGGATAAACTCCAACTCTCCAGGAGCCAAATGGTCTCTCAGCTCTTGCTGGAAAATCCGATAGGCAACCTCATAAACCCTCTGCAGTCCGTACAGGCGCACCTCTTCCTCCATCCACTCGAGCAGCCGCTCTTTCAGGAGGTTTTCGTCCTGCAGCAGCATGGCCATAGCGCTGTGACGCAGCAACAACAACAGGTGCCACCGACACAGATCCAACACTTGGGGGGAAAGGTCGGGCATCTCTTTTTGCAGGGCATTCAGGGTTTGGCTCACCACCTGGCTCTCCCGTTCCCGCAAAACTCGGTACACATGCTGCCGTTTCGGCCAGCCGAGAACGTAAGCTTTCAGATGCTCCAGCTCCTCTGGCTTGAGGTAGCGGGCTTCCGACTCGATCAGCATCTGCTCCAAGGGGCTTACCATCTCGCTTCTCCCGGAGGTCGGTGGGTGCTAGGAGATTCAAAACAGGCTGAACAGATCCGCCAAGGTGATCTGCTCTTCTTCCGGCTCGGGTTCCGGTGCTGCCGACAGGGATCCCAGAGAATGCGCAGCCAAACTCAGGGGATCCCCCGCCCAGGGGATGGAACCAAAATGCTCCCGCACTTGCAGAAAAGGCATTGGCAGAGAGCGCATCTGTAGGGGGCGGTTATCCCAATTTAGACGGGCAAAAAAGCTCTGCACCGAATCCTCTAAAGTAATCTTCCAGGTCATGCCTTAGCTACTCCCTGACCTGAACGCAATTTTTGGGCAATTTCACCAGCACTGGCCCCTTCGTTCAGCCAGAAGGCAGCCGCATCAATGCGATCTTTGCTGCCGAGCAAAAACTTGCAGTAGCTTTCCCCCATAGAATAGCACTGGATCTCGATGCAGTTGAGCTGCCGTTCCACCATGGTGCTAAAAAAGCCGGCAAATAATCCGGCGTAAAGATGACAGACAGGTTTACCGACATCCCCCAGGGTGCGGGCCACGGCGGAGTCAAAGAGGTTGATGAAAATAAACCCTTGCCGCCGACTCTCGGTCTCCACCTCCCAGCGCCCCCATCCTTGGGAGGTCAGAGGCCACCACCAGGTTTCCAAGAGAAACATTAGATTACTCTGCTTGGGGTGGCGCCGATATTCCTCCTCAAACCAGCGGGAAAAATGGACAGCATCGTTGCGTCCCCACTCTTGACCGATGGTGTACATCAGAGAAGCTGAGGCATCTCCCACTTCTTCTTCCAGGCCCTGCTGCAAGCCCAGAATAAAGTCTTCGCTCACCAAGACATTGCGGGCACCCGTCCAGTCCACAAGGGATCCCTGGGAGAGATTAAAGCGGAAAAAGTCTTCGCGGCTGTAGTGGTTATGCCGTTGGGCGGCGGGCTGAAGCGGTATCTCAATGGGGGAGGTCGTCATGGTTGGGTGAGGAGAGAGCACGTTTTTTAACACTCCTTATCATACCCTTCTTAACTGGCATGTTTACCTAGAGACCTAGAGACGACCACCCTCAAAGCGAGGCAGAAAAGTCTTGAGTTGTTATAAAGAAAAGAGTTGTAAAGATTTGTTCAAGAATGGGGAAGAAGAGCCGTAGAGGGATCTGGAGCACTACTGAGATCGGGGCCTGACCTTGACAAAAGCAATGGCCGAGCGCCACAGCAGCGACTCCTGTCCCTCGGCATCGGCCAAACAGAGGCAATCAGGATCTTGCCAGCGCAACTGGCCGACAAAGACATCCCCCGTACTGAGCTTAATTTCGAAGGTTTCTCGATCCTTGATCCCCTTCTGCAGGCGACGCACGCTCGGGATCCCGGTGTTGAAGTCGGTCACAGCAACATCCTGACCCAGCAAGAGGACATGCCTACCCACCACCTGGGAGGTGAGCTGGCCCCATTATACCGTAGCTGTTGCAGGGGATCCTTGCCGCTTTTCCAGGACATCATTTCACCCACTTTGCTCTGTTGAGGGGTACCCTGGCCAAGGGGTGGCACTTCACAACAAGCGACAAATCGCTGAAATTCGTTTTCTTTTTTAAGCGAATTTACGGGTGTTGTCCCTGCGGGAAGGCATCAAAATAGGGCATAGGGCAATGGAAAGTGCGGCTTGTCGCCCTGTGAGAGCTGCAGCCGGGGCTTTGGATCCCTTCTGCCCTGAAGTTTTGCCGCTCATTGCTTCGTCTCTCTAACCAGCACCACTAGCGCAGGAGAACTTGTCATGGCAGTTGAGAAAGTGAACTCTTCTTCCAGCTTGGCCGAAGTGATCGATCGCATCTTGGACAAAGGTATCGTTGTCGATGCCTGGGTGCGGGTTTCTTTGGTTGGGATCGAGCTGTTGGCCATTGAAGCCCGCGTCGTTGTGGCTTCTGTGGAAACCTACCTGAAGTACGCTGAGGCTGTGGGTCTGACGGCTACTGCTGCTGCTCCTGCCGTCTAAATCTGCCTAACCAAAATCACTCAACCAAGGAAAGTGCCCACAACCCTCTCGCCTTGAGCATCGCAATGGTTGGATGAGTTATGCTCTCTGGGCGGAGGCGTAGGAAGCTAGCCGTCGGAAAGCGAGGCAGGGATCCACCGCCGGTCTCTGCCTTGCTTCTGCGGGTTTTGTTCGAGGATTGAGTCTTGCAGCCGCACTGAGCTACAGGTTGGCAGTGCCATCGAGTTGGGAACAGGCAGAGAAGCTGTATCCACCCAAGCATTGAACACGACGTAAGGGATTGAACACCATGAGTTTGCAGGAACAATGGGCCATAGCTCGCAGCCGGCGGGTGACTCAAAACCGAAGTTTGTTAAGCCGATCCCGGCAGCAGCGCCTAGAGCAGCACCAAGCCCTGATGGTTGAGCTGGGGCAGCGCCGCCAGCAACGACAAGAAGCAATACGGCACCAGACGGAGCAAACCCGCAGCCAATTGCAGAAACTGAGGCAGGAGCGGGCTGTGAGGCGATCCCTGGACGAATGCTCCCGTTCGGAAGCGGCGGCTCAGCGGGCCAAGTCGGTGGCAGAGAGTCTGGCTCGCCTGGAGCAGGAACGAGCTGCTCAATTGGAAGTCAGCCGGCAGCAATTGCAGGCTTTCCGGGCTAACTTGACTGCGGCTGTGGAGCATTTGCTGAGCACCTATACGCAGGCTCGGCAGGCGATGGCCGACAAAACTCAGCAAGCGCGGCAGTCTTTTTGCGCCGATTTGCGGCAGTGGGTACAGGCTCTCCGGCAAATGGCTCGACAGGAGCTGGCTCAGATGGCCCAGGAACAACAAGCTCAGGCGCAGGCCCTACGGAGATCCCTGGCCACTTTCCGGGCGGAGTTGCATAAGCAGGTGTGGGGCAATGGGATCCCTGACCTCATCCCAGAACCTGAAGTCTCCACTTCCAGTGCAAGCTCTAACAGTGCCGTTGCGACTGCCGGTGAGACTGCTTCCGACTCAACGCCTGTAGCCGAAGGTCAAACCCCGGTGGAGCCGTCCGCCCCGGTCTCTGTTTCCCAACCCCCAGGGGGTTTGACAACGCTCGAACCCCCTGAAGTTCCGCCTACTGTTGAGAAACAGGTGGATCCCATCCTTGACTATGTCAACAAGTATGTGAGTGATCTACAAGCGCAGGATCCCAACCTGACCCTGCTGCAGGTGATCGGGGATCGGGAACGGGTGCGGGATTTGTTGGCCCGCGGCGCGGTGGATCTGGGGTTGGATCCCTCGGAAATCTTGGCTACGCTGCGGCGCATGGTGTCGGGGACGGTCGCAGTTTAGTTGTGCCGAGCGCAGGAAGAACATCCGGGCTATAGTCAAGGCAAAGGAGTCTAGGGCAGCAAAGAGGTTGAGTATCTCCATGGCCACGGTTCTGCAGGCGCGTCCCCGCCAGTTCGTGAACACCCCCTACATTGAGCGGATTACCCGCCGCGCTTTGCGCTATTTGCAATCGGGCTTTGCGGTGCATTTGCGGGGGCCTTCGGGTACGGGCAAAACCACTTTGGCGATGCATCTGGCCAGCCTGCTGGGCCGCCCCATCATGCTGATCTATGGGGATGACCGCTTCGATTCTTCCGACCTCATCGGGGGGCGCACCGGTTTTACCCATCGGCGGGTGGTGGACAACTTCATTCACTCGGTGGTGAAGACGGAGGAGGATGTGCAGCAGCGCTGGGTGGATGCCCGCCTCACCTTGGCTTGCCGAGAGGGGTTTACCCTCATCTACGACGAGTTCAATCGCTCCCGCCCTGAGGCCAACAATGCTCTCCTGAGTGCCTTGGAGGAGAGGCTGCTGGTGTTGCCGCCGGACAGCAACCGCTCGGAATATCTGCGGGTGCATCCCCAGTTCCGGGCCATTTTTACCTCTAACCCGGAGGAATATACCGGGGTTCACAGGGCCCAAGATGCGCTGCTGGATCGGATGATCACCATCGATATGGGGGAGCCGGACATCGAGACCGAAAAGGAGATTCTCACCTCGCGAATAGGCTTATCCGGCCCCGACGCCCTCAAGATCGTCCACATTGTGCGGGCTTTTCGCCGCAAGTTGGATCTGACGCGCCACCCCAGCCTGCGCAGTTGTTTGATGATCGGGCGCATTGTCAAGGAACATGAGCTGGCAGTTAGCAAAGAGAATGCCGATTTTCGCGCTTTGTGTGCGGATGTGCTGTTGCCGCGAGCCGGCAAGCGCTATGAAGAGGGATCCCAGTTGCTGAATTATCTGCTAGACCAACTGCCTGGCTGAGTCTTTTGCCTGTTGGTACGCTTTGGAGGTCGATTAACCCTGTGCCGATTAGCTCTCAACCCTTGACCACGGCTACTCACGGCTCCTCGCTGGCCGATGTGTTGGAGCGGGTACTGGATAAGGGCATTGTGATCGCCGGAGACATCACCGTTTCGGTGGGCAATGTGGAGTTGCTGAATGTGCGCATTCGCCTGCTGATTTCTTCGGTGGATAAGGCCAAGGAGATCGGCATCAATTGGTGGGAATCGGATCCCTACCTCAACAGCCAGGCGCGGGAGCTGCTGGAAGCCAACCGACAGCTCATGCAGCGCGTTGCCGAATTGGAAAGACAGCTTGCCCAAGCTCTGCCCCAGGGGAGAAAGGGAACGGATCAGTAGGCTGCCCCGCCATTATGACCAGGATTGAGAAGCTAGACTGGCTGCTGGGGTGGTTTGACGGGGTGATGGGGCATGACTTTGGAGATAACGCTTGACCGGAAGAGTTGGAAGCGGCTGAAGACACTGGGCTGGGCTGTGGGTGTGGTGCTGGCCCTTGGGATCCCGGCTTGGGGTCAGAATCCCCGTGCCATCAGCATCAGCGCTGATGTGCAGGAGGCCAACGCCAACACAGGGGTTTTTACGGCCATTGGCAATGTCACCCTCAGTTTTCCTGCCGAGCGGCTTACGGCCCGCGCTCAAAGAGCTGTGTATTACAGCCAGGAGCAACGCATTGAGCTGGAGGGCCAGGTCATCATCAACCAAGGGGAGAATCAGTTGCAAGCGGAGAAAGTCATTTACCACATCGACAAGGGCACCATCCAGGCAGTGCCATCGGCAGGGCGGCAAGTGGAGTCCATCTACGTTTTGCCGGAGCCCAGCTCAAGTCCTTAGCTGATCCCCACACTTTTTTCCAGCAGCACGGACTCAGCCAACACGGCTATACCGTGATTTCGTCACCGATCATCCCAGCCTGCAGGGTTTCCCTCACCCCCAACCCCTCTCTCAAAAGGAGAGGGGAGCCAGGGACAGACATAACAAATCGTTTCATTGCTGTTTGAAATGACTACATTTGAAATGACTACACATGGGGCAGCGCTGGAAACGAGCTCGGGGAATGTCGGCTTAGATCCGTTTAGGATGTAGTAATTCATTTAGGATGTAGTAGTTCGGGCGGCAGACTTTTTCCCTGACTCTGAATCAAAGGATGGCTGATGGATGTTCGGGATCCGAGTTCCTCACCCCTGGCAACGAGAGGCACAGGTCACTCCAGAAGAGATGTTTTTCAGCCGGCGGCAATTTCTAGCGCAACTGGGATCCGTTGGGGTGGGAGCCAGTTTTTCTATTTTTGGGTTTGGCAGCAGGGGATCCGCTCCCTCGGTAGAACGAGAGCTGACGGGGATCCCACTCAACCCCCACTTTTCGGATGTGGGCAGGCCCGTCACCGAGGAGATTGTAGCTGCTCGTTACAACAACTTTTACGAGTTTGGCTCCGGAAAGCGCGTCTGGCGGGCTGCACAGGCTTTGCCCACGGATCCCTGGACTGTCGAGATTACCGGGCTGGTGCGGCATCCTCAGCGGTTGGGCCTGGAAGATCTGTTTAACTTCCCCCTCGAAGAGCGCATCTATCGCTTTCGCTGTGTGGAAGCCTGGGCGATGGTGGTGCCGTGGTTGGGCTTTCCGATGCGGCTGTTGCTGGAACGGGTGGATCCTTTGCCGACGGCTCGATTTGTCCGCTTCACTTCCTTTTACGATCCGGAAATTATGCCTGGCCCAATCTGGCCCCCCAACTTGCCTTGGCCCTACACGGAAGGGTTGCGGATCGAGGAAATGGCCAACGAGTTGGCCTTTTTTGCCCTCGGCGTTTATGGCAAGCCGTTGCCCAAACAGCACGGAGCGCCAATTCGCATGGTAGTTCCCTGGAAGTATGGCTTTAAGGGGGGAAAATCCATCGTCAAAATCGAGTTTTTGGCCCGTCAACCCTCCACGTTTTGGAATACCCTCGCCCCTGAGGAGTATGGATTTGAGGCCAATGTGGATCCTAGGGTGCCCCACCCCCGCTGGTCACAGGAGCAGGAAGTCTTGATCGGTTTCGGATCCCGTTCCCAGTGGCAAATCGTTCCCACCTTGCCCTACAACGGGTACGGAGAGTATGTTGCCCACTTATATGGCTGAACTTATATGCCTGAAGACGCCCACGAAAGGATTCGAACCTCCGACACCTGGGACCGGAACCCAGTGCTCTAGTCCACTGAGCTACGTGGGCAATGCAACTGCATTAACCATCATATCTGCTGACTTTCAGTTCTGCCAAGGGGGCAAAGCTGCGGCGGTGCTGCGGGGTGGGCCCCAAGTTCTGCAACGCCAGTCGGTGCTCCCGCGTGCCATAGCCAGCGTTGGTGCGCCAGCCGTAGCCGGGGTACTGCCGATCCCAGCTCTGCATCAAGGCATCTCGCCAGACTTTGGCCACAACTGAAGCAGCGGCAATGGAGAGGCTGATTTGATCCCCCTTGACCAGCGCCGTTTGCCGGGATCCCAGCTCGGCCAGCGGCAATCCATCCACCAAAATGTGGTCGATGGGATCTAACTCGGCCAAAGCCCGCTGCATGGCCAGCACCGTGGCCCGTCGAATGTTGAGCCGGTCGATCTCAGCAGCAGAGGCACTGCCAATACCCACGGCCAGGGCCACCTGCCGAATCCGTTCCGCCCATTGAGCGCGTTGCTGCGGACGCAGTTGTTTGGAATCCCTCACTCCCTCCAGTGCTTTGGGATCCATCTGGGCGGGCAAAATCACCGCCGCTGCCACTACCGGCCCGGCCAGGGCCCCCCGCCCCACCTCATCCACCCCCGCCACTCGCAGGATCCCTTGCTGCCAAAGGGATCCCTCCCAAACCAAACTGGGCTTTGTTCGCATTGCCATATCCCCATGCCTGCCCCTGAGCTTGGGAGCGGCGGCTAACTGCTGCGGGAGCGCCGTCGCCTGGAGGCTGCTGGAGATTGCTGGGCAGGGCTGATCCCCAGTTCCGCCGCTGGCTCGGCCAAGCTGCTCTGCACGGCTGACGGGAACGATTCAGCAGAGGAGATTTCGGGTTCCGAGGGTTCGGGTGGAGAAACGGTATCCAGCGGCTCCTTCTCCTGCAAGGCATCCGGTTCGGGCGCCAACTCCTCCGCCTGAGAAGTTGCCTCAGTCTCCACCTCTGGGCTACTTTCCACCTCGACAGTTCCCGGCAGAACCACCCTAACCGCCGTGTCTCGGCCCCAAGGCGGCGGCTGGTCAAGGAGCAACAGCGGCGACAGCCCCAGCTCCGAGTAGACCCGTTGTTGCAGCGGGGTCATCTCCACGGTGACCGTTTGCCGTACCGGGGCCGGACGGCCTTCTGAGGACTCCGTCCCGCTGGCGCGAACGGTGCGGGCTGGGGGAGCGTGGTCTTTGCGTGCGGTGGATTCTGCCTCTTCCCCACGGCCAGAACGGCGGGGCTCTCGACGCTTTGGGTCTGCTCCGCCCCCTGCCGGTTGCAAGAGATCGTCCCCAAGCGGCTCCGGGGTTTCCTCGTCTGCAGGAGTATCTGGGCTCCGCGTAACGAGGCGCTGGCCGGTGCGGGGATCCCCCCAGTCTTCGCGGGGACGCTTGCGTCCCGTTTCAACCCGTGGCTCTTCCTCCAGATCGTCTGAAGTCGTAAAGGGATCCGGGCTGGGGCGTCGTTGTCCGGGGGCAGATCGCGACCGCCGCAGCAGCGCACGGCTATCGCCTCGAGACAGCCCATCGCTTCCCACTCGCAGGCGCGCCCGTTGGGAGTTGCCATCGCGGGGCAGGATCGGGCCGGCGTCTTCCTCATCCCCTTCTTCCACCTCGGTGGGCAGCGTTACCGTCAGGCCGCTTTCTATCGTCAAGAGATGTCCCGGCTCGGCCCCCGGCAAGCGGGCCAGGATCCCCAGCCCCTCACAGGTAGGGCAAGAATGGCCGAAGATCTCATAAAGGCTTTGCCCCTGCCGTTTGCGGGTGAGCTCCACCAGCCCCAATTCCGACAGTTGGGCCACCTGTGGGCGGGCTTTGTCGCTGGAGAGAGCCTTATTAAAATGCTCCAGAACCAGCAACTGGTCGCGGCGGGAATCCATATCGATAAAATCCACCACGATCACACCGGCAATATTGCGTAGCCTCAATTGGCGGGCGATCTCGGTAGCCGCCTCACAGTTTGTCCACAGCACCGTCTCGCGAGAGGTAGCCGATTGGGTGAAGGAGCCCGAGTTGACATCGATCACCGTCAGGGCCTCGGTGGGCTCGATGATGATGTAGCCGCCAGAGGGCAAATCCACCCGCGGACGCAGCGCCTGACGAATAACCGCGTTGACCCGAAAATACTCCAGAATGGGGGTGGGCTCGCGGTGGGCATCGACAACGACACCGGGGGGCATTTGGCCCTTGTTCCAACCTTGCAGATAGCTACGGACTCGCTTCGCTCCCGCCGCAGAGTCGGTTACAATGCGGTTCACATCGTCGGAGTAAACATCCCGCAGCACCCGCTGAATAAAGTCGTCATCCCGGTTGAGTAGCCCCGGCCCCCGTGCCGCCTGATACTGCTGTTGAATATCTTCCCAGAGTTTCTTCAATTGCTCCAGGTCGTCGATCATCGCTTCTTCAGACACACCCTCCGCTTCGGTGCGCACCAGCAGGCCCATCTGCGGGGGCTTAATCAAAATGGCCAGGGATTTCAAACGGTTGCGTTCTTCCCGATCCTCGATGCGGCGGGACAGATGAACGCCTTTGCCATAGGGTCGCAGCACCAAGTACCGCCCCGGAAAGGCCAAATCTCCGGTAAGCCTTGGCCCTTTGTTGCCGGTGGGCTCTTTCATCACCTGAACCAGCACCTTTTGCTGCGGCAAGACCAGCTCAGAAATGGAAGCATGGCTCCGCTTGAGGCGCAGCGGGCCGAGGTCGGTGACGTGAATAAATCCATTGCGTTCTGCAGGGCCAATGTTGACGAAAGCGGCATCAATACTGGGCAGAACGTTCTCGATGATTCCGACGTAAACGTCTCCCACTTGGTGAGCGCCGCTGGCGACGATCAGCTCTTGCACTTGATCTTCGGCGAAGACGGCTGCCACGCGATGTTGCTCGGCAATGACAATCTGCCTGGGCATCAACCTTCCTCCCCGCCCCAAGGGCACGCGGTTACGGATTGAACCCTCGTTCTGGCGAGGTGTTGTTCTTTTGCCGGGATCCGCTTAAGTTTCTTTGACCAGGATTGACTCATCATGGGGGTGTCCATTACCCTCAGCTCTGCTTTGACGCTTGGCTTTGTTTGCTCTCCAATGGGTGAGGCGAGTTATGTAAACTGCCCAATGCTGGCCTTGGTGGGTACAGCAGGGGGCTTCTGCTGTGGGGATAAAAGCTCATCGGATGAGATGAATGGATGGGGTGAGGTTTGCATGGAGATTATTGAATAGGCTCAGAAAGCAAGACGGCTCCGCTCCGGGAGATTGGAGGCTGGCCCATCGCAGAGCCCCAGTTGTGCGGCCTAGCCCGAGTCCACAACAAGGCAGGGTTTGCACGGGGAAAGAAGCACCTTCTCAGGGTAAGATTGAGATCTGGGCTAGGTCGAAGGGGCACACCTTTTTGTTGCGCCTATCGACTCGACCCCATCACGCCTGTTACCTGCCCTGGGTACTGAGTTAAGAGTGTCTCCATTCCAAAATCCGGCCCAGCTTTTGCCTGCTGCTCACCCCGCCTTTGGTCAAGTTGATGCCTGGCGAGCCCCACAGCGACAGGAGCCAGCAATAGCAGCATTATAGCGCTTGTGGGATCCTTCAGCCTAGATGGCCGCTTGGCCATCGGATCCCTTGGGTTTAGCCGCTCTCGTGGGAAGTCCTCAATCTTGATCGGAGAGGGGGTTCTCCCACAACAGACGCAGCCGCTTTGCCGTCTGCAATGTCCAGCGGGGCAACCCCAATGACTCGGCCATTTGAACCAGATGGGTGGGCCTCAGGTAGGCGCCGTCGTTGCGGCAACTGCCCCGGTAAAGGAGGCGGGCACTGCCCTCAGGGGTCAAGCCCTGAAACTCTAGGTAGTACAGCAGGGCGCGGGCATTGAAGGGAGAGGAGTTGCCGGACTTAGAGGTTTTTTCAATCCAGATTTCCTGCGCATCCAGAATCTGGGTAACCCAGGCGGGCCAAGAGGACTCCATCCCGCTGACGCAAATGGCTTTGGGCAACTCGCAGCTCACCGTAAGCTGATATTCGGCGGCGTAAACGGCTTCGGTGGCAGAGGGATCCCGCAGGCCAATTTCTTGGACAGCTTGAATGGGGATCTCGAGGGGCAGTTGTTCGGCCAGAAGAGCCCGCAGTTCGGCGGCGGTGAAGGGATCCCCAGGGCGGGCCAGGAGTTCCAGATCCAGGATTTCGCCATAGCCTTCCTGGCCGATGGGCAGGGCATTGGCGTTGGCCAAGCGGGGCATGGGGTGGTAGCCGCCGCTGAAGGCCAGAGGCAACCCTGCTCGCCGACAGGCTCGTTCCCACAAACGCATCAGATCCAGGTGGCCCAGCCAGCGCAGATCCCCGGTTTTGCCGTAGGTGATGCGAAAGCGCTGGGCAGGTGGCTCCGGCTCCAGGGGATCGGGGGTGGGGGCGGGTTGGCTCTGCAGGGGTGGGACGCGTGGGGGCGGGATGACGATGTTGTGGCCGAAGCCGGGGCCGCAAATGCCGCAGGCGGAACAGCCCTCGAAGGAGCAGTCTTCCACAGTGAGGGCTTCCAGGGCGCGGCGGTAGTCTTTTTGCAGCCATTTCTTGTCAATGCCGGTATCGATGTGATCCCAGGGCAAGGGATCCTCCAGGCCCAATTCCCGGATGGGGAGATGGGCGCAGAGGGCGACCGGATCGGCGGCAGGATCCACCTCTTCGCCGCAGTAGGCCCTCACCCAGGCAGCATAGGCGGTGTCGATGCTTTCCCACCAGGCGTCCATGCCGGCCCCAGCCCGCCAGGCCCGCTCGATCATCTGTCCCAGGGAGCGATCCCCTTTGCCAATAAAGTCTTCCAGGATGCTGAAGCGGATATCGGTGAAGTGGGCCTTGACGCCCCGCAGCCGCCGCAGCTCTTTCTGCAGCAGGGTTTGCTTGCGCTGCACGTCGGCGTAGTCCACCCGGTGCCACTGGAAGGGGGTGTGGGGCTTGGGGGTGAAGTTGGAGAGGGTGAGGGTAAACTCCACCCGCTTGCGACCCAGGGCTGCACATTCTCGCTGCAGCATCTCGACGGTGCGGGCGATCCCCAGGACATCGGCGTCGGTCTCGCCGGGCAGGCCAATCATGAAGTAGAGCTTAATTTTGTCCCAGCCCTCTTGGGCAGCGGTGCGAATGCCGCGAATCAAGTCGGCATCAGTAAGGCCCTTGTTGATGATGTCCCGCAGCCTTTGGGTGCCAGCTTCGGGGGCAAAGGTGAGGCCGGAGCGGCGGGATCCCTTCATGATGGCGGCAATTTGCTCATCAAAGCGATCCACCCGCTGGCTGGGCAGGGAAAGGGCAATGTGTTCTCTGAGGAGACGGTTGTGCAGCTCCGCTCCCACCGCCGGCAGGGAAAGGTAGTCGGAGCAACTGAGAGAAGAGAGGGAAAATTCGTTGTAACCTGTTCTCCGCAAGCCCTGCACCACAGCCTCCACCACTGCTTCCGGATCCACATCCCGCGCTGGGCGGGTAAGCATTCCCGGCTGGCAAAATCGGCAGCCCCGTGTGCAGCCCCGCCGCACTTCCATCACCAGGCGGTCGTGGACGGTTTCCACCAAAGGCACCAGGCCGACGGAGTATTGGGGTTGAGGCAGGGCCACCCGACGGCGGACGCGCTCCGGCACCCCAGGCACAATGGGTCGAGGCGGGATCCCTTCGTAAAACTGGGGCACGTACACCCCCGGCACCTGCGCCAGCTCCAGCAAGACCTCTCGGCGGGGCTTGGACAGGGATCCGGCCAGCACTTGGCCAATTTCCGGCAGCACCTCTTCCCCATCTCCGAAGACGAAGAAATCGAAAAAGTCGGCAAAGGGCTCCGGGTTGGAAGTGGCGGTTGGCCCACCGGCAAAGATCAGAGGGCACTCTTCCGGGGTGAAGGGTTGCCGTTCCGACCACCTGAGCGGGATCCCGGCCAGATCCAGCATCTCCAGAATGTTGGTGCCCCCCAGCTCGTAGGCCAGGCTGAAGCCGATGATGTGAAAGGCGCGCAGAGGGCGGCGGGACTCCACGGCAAACAGCGGGATCCCCAACTGCCGCAGGCGGGCAGCCAGATCCGGGCCTGGCAAGTAGGTGCGGTCACACAGTTGATCCGGCTGAGCGTTGAGGATGTTGTAGAGGATGAGGTGGCCCAGGTTGGAAGCTCCCACCTCGTACAGCTCTGGATAGCTCAGCACCCAACGCACCCGCGCCGAATCCCAAGGACGGTGGACGGCACCGAACTCTTTGCCCAAGTAGCGGGCCGGCCGCTGAATCTCAGGGGTAAGCAGGCGATCCAGATCGATGGGACTCAGATGCGGTTCAGTTGCAGCCAGAGAGAGCATGGGGATCCGCCGAGACGTTAATACAGCCACTGATCTGACTCTAGCCGAACTCTTCGAGCAGACCCAACCCAAGGGAAAGCGCTTTGCCTCGCGCTTTGCCTCTCTAAGTTTGCAGGTTACCGGTAGGCGAAACAACCATACTTGCAATGTCGTGAAGTCTGTTCAACCGGGAAAACTCTGCGGCGGACGCTGCAAGGCCAGCGCCAACTGTTCGTACTCTGCCAAATGGTTGTAGACCTGAGCCGAGATGCGTACCCAAAGCTGCCCGGCGAAGGGGATGATCGGAACCTCAATGCGGTACGTGTGCCACAGGTAATCGTGCAGGCGACGGGCGCGCTCCCCAAGAGGCAGCTCAGGGATCCCCTGTTGCCAGAAGGGCGGCAAGGGTAGGGTGGCCATAAAGCCCAACATTTCTTCAGGGGCGGGCGGGATCCCTTCAAGAGTCTCCAAAAGCAACTGCCGCGCCTGGAGCAGCAGAGTGTGGTTGTGCTGACGGATATTGTCTAGCCCCACCTCCTGGATAAACGCCAGGGCTGCTGAAACGGCCAACCAAGCGCTGGGATCCCGTGTGCCCACCCAGTCGAACTCGGCTGTGAACCCTTGCCCAAAGCCGTGGGAGATCACCGTAGGATGGGTTTGGGCCTGTCGGTGGGGGGCCACCCACAAAAAAGCACAGCCTTTCGGGGCAAACAGCCACTTGTGGGCATTGCCGGTGTACCAATCGGCCCCCAGCCTTTCCAACTCCAAGGGGAGAACCCCAGGGGCATGGGCGCCATCCACCAAAACTGGGATCCCGCGCTCCCGACAGAGGCCGATCAGCTCAGGCAGTGGGTAGATCAGAGCTGTGGGCGAGGTGAGGTGATCCAAGACTGCCAAACGGGTTTGGGGGGTGAGGATAGTCTCGAAGGCGGCGATAACCTGCTCCGGCCCTGCAATGGGAAAAGGGATCTGCGCCTCAACCGGGATGGCTCCCCACTGGGCATAGACATACTGTAGCGCCTGACAAACAGCCCCGTAGCCGTGGTTGGTGCAGGCGATCTGATCCCCTGGCCGGAACCGCAGCGAGCGCAAAACGGCATTCACCCCGCTGGTGGCATTTTCCACAAACACCAGATTTTCAGGTTCAGCGCCGACAAAATAGGCCAGTTCTGCTGCCGCCGCCCGCAAGGCTCGAGGAAGTTCCTCTCCCATAAACTGCACCGGCTGAGCCTCAAGGCGTTCCCGCCATACACTCTGGGCCTGCAACACCTTTTTCGGGGTCGCGCCGTAGGAGCCGTGATTCAAAAAAACGGCTTGCGGATCCAGTCCCCACAAGGAGCGTTCGCAAAGTGGCGCACAAGCACTGAGGGCAGCGCCAAAGTGGGGAGAATCGGATCCCAGGTTGGAGAAGAAAGGCATGGTTCACTCCCTCTGTCCCTGGACGATGCAGGAAAAAGATGGGGGAATTGCTGCGATCTGTGTGAGGGGTTTGCTCAGAAATCCGAAGATATCAACACCTATCAACACCGCTGATGTGGAGACCAATGGCATCTCGACTGAATGTCAGAACCTAAGGCTCTTTGAGACGGATTCTCTTAGGTTGATCTATTGGCCGTCACCCAATTCTGGGCCGAGATCCGAGATAGGGGCAATTTTGCTGAGCTTGATTTTAGGGTTGCTGGCAGCAAATTGCTGTAAAGTCCACTCGTTCTTAAACAGAAGAACGGGCCTGTCTTGAATGTCTTTAACAACTAGGGTGTTAAACAAGCTGGGAATATTCTCCAGCGCCTTCCAGCCATTCTCGACCCAGCGAGCCAGTGTGTAGGGCAACATCTCCAGTCGGGTTTCGACGTTGTATTCACTTTCAAGGCGATACTGCAAAACCTCAAACTGCAACTGGCCCACCGCTGCCACAATCGGATCCCGTTTGGAATCGTCGATAGAGTACATGATTTGTACAGCCCCTTCTTCCCGCAGTTCCGCTACCCCCTTCTGGAACTGCTTAAACTTGGAAGGATTGGGATTCTTCAAGTAGGCAAACAGCTCAGGAGAAAAGCTGGGGATCCCGGCGTAGCGCAATTTCGGGCCGGTGTAGATAGTATCTCCAATCGTGAAGATGCCGGGATTATTCAGGCCGATCACATCCCCAGGGTAAGCTTCGTCGATAGAGATGCGCTCTTGAGCAAACAATTTCTGGGGATAGGATAGACGGATCGAACGATTGAGTCGGGCATGGTTGACCACCATATCCTTCTCGAACTTGCCGGAGCAGATGCGTACAAAAGCGACGCGATCCCGATGGCGGGGATCCATGTTGGCCTGCAGCTTAAAGACAAAGCCCGTAAACTCAGGATGTTCGGGCGGGATTAGCCCAGCAGTGCTCTCGTGAGGCATTGGCGGTAAGGAATACTCCAAAAATGCATTGAGGAAAAGCTCCACCCCAAAATTGGTCATGGCACTGCCGAAAAAGACCGGGGTTTGTTTGCCAGAATGCACCTGTTTTAGATCCAAGGTGGGCATGAGACCATCCAGCAGTTCCAGCTCTTCCTTGAATTGGTAATACAAGTCCTTGTCGATCAACTCCTCAATTTGCGGATCCCCAAGTTTAATGACGGTATCTTGAACTTTTAGCCGCCCCCCAGATACCCGCTCAAAGAAATGAAACTCCTGAGTTCGGCGGTCAAATAGCGCAGTAAACCGCTCGCCTGAGCCAATTGGCCAGTTGACAGGATAGGGCTTGAGGCCCAGTTCTGTCTCAATTTCATCCATCAGCTCCAAGGGATCCCGGCTTGGGCGATCCATCTTGTTGATAAAGGTAAAAATCGGTAGTCCCCGCATCTGACACACTTCAAACAGCTTGCGGGTCTGGGTTTCCAACCCTTTGCCGGCATCTTCCAGCATCACAGCATTGTCAGCCGCTGCCAGGGTGCGATAGGTATCTTCGCTGAAGTCTTGGTGGCCGGGAGTATCGAGCAGGTTGAGACGAATGTTGCGGTAATCAAATTGCAGGACGGTAGAGGTGATGGAAATACCCCGCTGCTTTTCCAGTTCCATCCAGTCGGAAGTGGCCCGCTTTTGCGCCCGACGGGCCTTCACAGCTCCCGCTTCTTGAATAGCCCCCCCGTACAACAGCAGCTTTTCGGTGAGGGTGGTCTTCCCCGCATCGGGATGGGAAATAATGGCAAAGGTGCGCCGTTGCTCTACAGCTTTGGCCAAATCAAGTTCTTTCATCAACTGTTGCCGCTCCACTACAACCTGGTCGCCTTAAAGAAGATTCCGCCGCGATGTTGTCCCCTAAAGGATGGGAGAAATACGGAGAAGGAAAAAATAGAAAATCAGTGGGAAATACGCTTGAGAATAATGAGGTTGGGTTGCCGCCAGGTAGCGAGGGGGAGAGAGCACAGGCCGAAAAGCGCGAAAAGCCAACAGAACCATTTTGACCCTAGCACAGGAACAGGGATCCCTGTTGTCTGGCATACTGGCGGAGATCTTGAGGGGGAATTTCCCAGGCCAACCGGCCAGAACTCAAAGCAGATGCTGCTCGTTGTTGTTGCGCAACGCTGACGTGAAGAGCAGTTGCTCAATCGTGGCAATGGTGAAGTTTTGGCTGATCACCAGCCGCTCGACGCGAATGCGGTGGGCTTGCAGGAGGCAATCTTGCTGCAAGGGCTTGGGCAATTGTTCCCAATGATCCAGCAAGACTTCCAGCAAAATCTCGCCCGGTAGGCCGGTGGCGCTTTCCAGGGATCCCAGCTTTTCTACCCTCTCGGCAGACCATTTGAGGGTAAGCTTTTGCAGGCCCAGTTGTGCATCCAGAGCTTCACGGGGATCCGACTGGGCACCCTGCCCATTGGGGGTGCCATTGCGGCGAACCCCATTGTCGGTGCAAGCAGTAGCAGGGGGCAAAAGCTCGGCTGGCTTTTCAGTTGGCAGCGAAGTATTGGCCCATTTGGCCAGACTGACCTGGGGTGGGGAGACAACCCTTTCCACCTCGACCGGAGCGGGCGACAAGTTGGACAAGGGATCCGCATCCCGAGAAGGAGCTTCAGGTGTGGAGAGCACACTGGCCAGGAGAGGCATCCGTCCTGCCTCTGGTGGGGTTGTGGGGCACAGACGGGACGAGGCCGCGAGAGATGGATCGGGCTCAACATCTAATGCCGCAGGGTGAGACAGATCCAGGGAATCCGTCCCCCTGTTGTCCTCTGGACGGTGCGGAGCCTCAACGCCATCGGCAGCCGTAGGCGCAAGTTCCATCGGCTCTGGCTGCTTATTCACCCCCATGCGCGAGAGCAGATCCGCCTTGGTGGGGCCGGTGGGCAATTTTTTTTTGGGAGGCTTCTTGGCAGTAGCCATGTTAGCGGGCCTCCAGCACAGCCTTGAGGATCTCGCGATAAGGTTGGGCCAGGAGATCTTCCCCCGCCTCCGCCAACGACCAGCCCATGCTGTTGGTTTGCTGAACGACCGTACTTTGCCGCACCGGCGTGAAAATGGGGATCCCTTGCATCATTTCCGCCAAGGCTTCCACCGCGGCCCGCGACATTTTGGTGCGGTTGTTGCCCACCCACTGTTCCCGTGTGGGGAGCACCCCCAAAAACTTGGGCACATGAAAATCCAGCTCTTCCAATTCTTTCAACAGCACCAGGGTACTTAGGGCCCCCATCACCCCCTTTTGGGTACATTCCGTCGGCACCACCAGCAGATCGGCGCTGAGAATGCTGTTGTAGGTGAGCAACCCTTTCGAGGGGGGGCTGTCGATGACCAAAAAGTCATACTCCGGCAAAATCGGTCGCAAAGCCCGCTTCAAAAACAGCTCCCGCCCCGGCTCCATCACGATCGCATCCATAGCCCGCGAGAGACTGTAATCGCTGGGGGCCAACCACAGCCGCTCCTGGCGATCCTCATTCAACGGCGGACGGATAATCTCCCGAATGTGAACCCGATCCGCCCCCGGCAAAATCGTCTCGGCAATGGTGGCCGACTCCGACAGATCCGTCCAGCCCATCCACTGGCTCAGGTTGCCCTGTGGGTCAAAGTCAACAGCCAGCGTCTTGCCATGCTCGGCCAGCATGATGGCCAAGTTGAGGGCGGCTGTGGTCTTTCCGGATCCCCCACTCAAACAGGCAACGGTGATGACAAGCGCCGTTCTGCCAGACATGAGTTATCCCCTCGTAGCCCATCCCCTAACACTATAGCTAGGGTTAAGCAATGGTGTTCACACCTCTAATGGGGATTCCGCCACTGGGGATGGCCTGCGGGGATCCATCCGCTCTTTTCAATCCTCAGAGGGAAGACACAAACCGGTGCAGCCGCTGCAGCCCTTTTTCGAGGGTGGTGCGATCGGCAGCATAGGAAAGGCGAATGTAGGAATCTGCCCCAAAGGCTACCCCCGGCACAGCAGCCACGTGGTGTTCCTTGAGCAGCTGCCGGCAAAACTCCACCGAACTTAACCCGGTTTGGCCGATGTTGACAAACACATAAAATGCACCTTCTGGCTCCGGGCAAGTCACCCCCGGCAAGGTGCGGATCCCGTCCAGCATCAGATCTCGCCGCTGCCAGAATTCTTGGCGCATTTTTTCCACAGCTGCTGCCGATAGGGGGCTGGTCAGGGCTTCCAGAGCACCGTACTGGGCGAAGGTGCAGACATTGGAGGTGCTGTGGCTTTGCAGGTTGATGGCTGCCTCAATGATGGGCTTGGGCCCGGCCAAGTAGCCCACCCGCCAGCCGGTCATGGCGTAGGCTTTGGCAAAGCCACTGCTGAGAATCAGGCGCGGCATCAAGTCAGGGCAAAGGGATCCCAGGCTGATGTGGCGGGCTTGTCCATAAACCAGCTTTTCGTAGATCTCGTCGCAGATCACGTACAGATGGGGGGCGGAGAGGATCACCTCTGCCAGAGCTGCCAGCTCGTGCTGGTGGTAAACGGCTCCGGTAGGGTTGGCCGGTGAGTTGAGAATCAGCAGCTTGCTGCGGGGGGTGAGGGCCTGGCGCAATTGCTCGGCGGTGAGCTTGAACCCCTGGGCCTCTTCCGTCTGCACCCGCACAACCTTTGCCCCTGCCAAAGCCGCAATTTCGGGGTAGCTGACCCAGTAGGGAACAGGCAGGATCACTTCATCGCCGGGATCCAGCAGCACCATGGCCAGGTTAAACAGGGTTTGCTTGCCGCCGTTGCTGATCAGGATTTGGTCGTGGCTGAACTCCAGGCCGTTTTCCTGCCGCAGCTTATCGGCCACTGCTTGGCGAAGGGCGGGGATCCCAGCGGTGGGGCCGTAGCGGGTTTTGCCCTCTTCCAGAGCACGGATGGCCGCGGCCCGAATGTGGTCAGGTGTATCGAAATCCGGCTCGCCTGCGCTCAAGCTACACACATCCAGCCCCTCTGCCTGCATGGCTTTAGCCAGAGCCGAAATGGATAGCGTGGGGGAAGGGGATAGATGGGCGACCCGTTGGGACAAGCCGGCAGCAGACACCATCGGTTGGGAAGCTCTTTGGTTTATTTTAAGGTTCTCAAGCAGGGCCAATCTAGATAGCTAGGCTACTGCGGTCAACAGGCGGGTACCATCCACCAACAGCAGTTTGTTGCCCTCTCGCTCTGCCAACAGATCCCAAAACTCGCCCGCCACAGCTCCGGGCAAGAACCCTTCCAAGCGCAATTGCAGAGGAGCAAATTGCTTGGTTCCCTGGGGCTTGCGCCGCACGGTCACCTCAACAAAGCCATCGTGGGGCTCGACAATGCCGCGGATGTTAAAGCCTTCCTCTGTGTCCTCAGGGGCAGGCAAAAACGGTTCTTCTTCCCACTCTGGGTCTTGCTCCTCTTCCGGCAGGGCCAGGATGCGGATGATGCTCAAGCCCAAAGCCCCCCCTGAACGCGGCTGCGGCTGCACATAGTACCAGTAGGTGTGGCCGCTCTCGATGCAGTGGTTGAAGGGGCGAAGAAGCTCGGCGCGTCCGGGAGTAGCCGGATATTCTGCCCCGTCAGAAGCAACCAAAATTGCCTGTGCATAAGCCTTGGGGATCGATCTCAGGGATCCCTTAATCAGGCCCAAAGCGCGGAACTGGTAGGGGTGGGCGGGAGGAGGCAATGGGTTCATGGCGGCCAGATCTTGGAAAGCCAGGGAAGTAGAGTCCATCATCTTATCCTATGGCGATCCTCAGATTGGAATATCCAGGGCTTTCCTCAGCATCGCCTCCAGCTCATCGCCCTGCCGACTTGCGCACCGCGATCAAGCTGCTGGTGGTGCCCAGAAAAACCCCCATCCCCAACAACATCGACGGCAAGAGCCAAAACTCCAGTTGGCTGCGATCTGCCTGCATCACCTTGAGGAAGGGCAAGGCAATCAACTGCTCCAGCAGCTCCTGCAGCAACTGCTGGGATCCCAAGATCAATCCCCAAGCTCCCACTGCGCTGATCACCCCAAACAGGCACCCTTGCAAAATAAAGGGCAAGTAAATCCAGGCTGCCGTCGCCCCCACCAATTGCATCACCTCGATCTCCCGCCGCCGCGCCATGACGATGAGGCGAATGGTGGTGGTGATGACCGCCACCGCTGTCAGGGCCAACACGCCGGTAATGGTCAGGGATCCCAGCCGTAGCATGTCCTGGAGCTGGGCCAGTTGCTCCACAATGCGGTCGCCGTAGTAGACCTCATCCACCCCTTCCAGTTGGCGAATCTGCTCCGCCACTTCCCCCAAGGCTTCGGTGGAATCCGCCTTAACCCGCAGAGCATCCACCAAGGGGTTCTCCCCCAACTGGGTTTCCATGGCCGCCTCGTCTTGGATCCCCATTTCCAGCAAAAGGTTGCGCCAAGCCTGGTCTTTGGTGATGACCTTCACCTCGGCCACATGAGGCAGTTGGGCGACCTGAGGTTGCAGCTCCACCCCCTGCCGTTCCGGCTCCAGGTAGACGGAGATCTCCAGTTGTCCTCCCAGCGACTGCACCGTGGCATCCACGCCCCAGGACAGCTCAACGCCGATCCCCACCAAGAACAGCAACACCAGCAGGGTGCTCACAGCGGCCCAGTTCAGCCAGCCCCCCCGCCGCAACCCCAAAAAAGTCTCCTGTAGGAGATAGCGGATTTTATTGAGAAATCGGGAGAGAGATTGCATGCTGTTCTCCATCCAACAATCAATGGGCTCAGACCCTTGCCCCCTGGAGCTCAACAGAGCCTGTGGAGAGCAAAATAGGGATCCCGGCAGCCCTCAGCGCAGATCATACAGGCGCCCTCCCTCCATGCGCACCACCCGGTGGCCGGCCCGCTCCACCAGATAGGGGTCATGGCTGGTCATGATGACGGTCACCCCAAAGGAATTGAGCCGCTCCAAAATCTGGAGAACCAAGAGCGAGTTTTCCGGATCCAGATTCCCCGTCGGCTCGTCCGCCAGCAGCAGCACCGGCATGTTGACAATGGCCCGGGCCAGGCTAAGGCGCTGCTGTTCCCCCCCCGAAAGCTCATGGGGAAAGTGATCTCGCTTTTCGGTCAGCCCCACCATCTTTAGGGTCGGCCCGATGCGACGGCGGATTTCTGCGGGGGACAGCCCTTGGGCGCGCAGCACGAAGGCCACATTTTCTGCCAGGGTGCGGTTGGCCAAAAGGCGATAATCTTGGAAAACCACCCCCAAGCGCCGCCGCAACATGGCCAGCGGACGCGGTGGGATGCGGTAGGGTCGCCGCCGCCCTTCAGAAGAAAAGAGACAGACTTGATCGACGATGACCGTGCCCTCGGTGGCCTGTTCCGCCCCGTAGAGTAGCCGCAGCAGGGTGGACTTGCCCGCCCCGGAGACCCCAGTTACGAACACAAACTCGCCGCGGCGCACCTCCAAGTTCACATCCTGAAAAATTAAGTTGCCGTTGGGAAAGACCTTGCTCACGCCCCGCAAGGACACCATGCTGGCCGGGGCTTGCAGGGATCCGGATTGGGTGCTGCTGTAAAAGCCCAGGGTGGCCTCTGGATGGGCTGGGGCAGGGGGATGAGGGGTCGGAGCCGTACCCGCCCAACGGTGTAAGCGAGGAGGATAGCCGATGTGCTGACCGATCATCATGGCAAGCGCCTACAGAGAGAAGAACGAGGGAGCGCCGGCAGACTAGGGGCGCAAACGAGAAGAGGGATCCCACAGCACTCGCCAGACAAAGCTGGGCAGAGCTAACATGCGTCGCCAGCGCCAGGGTTCCTGATAGAGACGATACAACCATTCCAGGTGATGGTCACGCCACCAACGGGGCGCTCGCCGTTTTTGGCCGGCCCAAATGTCCAAGCTGCCCCCCACCCCCATCCAGATGGCTTGGGGCAAAAGGGGACGCCACTTTTGGATCCACAGCTCCTGGCGCGGGGATCCCAGCCCCACCCACACCAGTTGCGGTCGAAATTCCTGGAGAGCTTGCAGAAGCTCTTTTTCTTCGTTGCCAGAAAAGTAGCCGTGGTAGCCCCAAATGGTCAAACCAGAAAACTGGGCTTGCCAATGTCGAACCGCCGCCCGGTTGACTTCCGGCCTTCCCCCCACCAAGGCCAAGCGCCACCCCCGTTCTGCCGCCAACGGGATCAGGGCCTCTGCCAGCTCGATCCCCGGCACCCGCTGGACGCGGATCCCTTGCCGCCGCAAAGCCCACACCACCCCGATGCCGTCGGGGATCACCAGCTCTGCTGCCTGCAGCACCTGGGCAAAGGCGGGATCCCGCTGCGCCTGCATGATCATTTCCGGGTTGCAGGTGACCACTTGAGCGCCCTGCCCCTCCCGGATACGCGCCTCAATCCACGTGGTGTAGCTCTGTAGGCTGGCCTCCGGCAGAGCAATGTGTAAGTTCACGCCCAGAATCGAATGGATGGCTAACGACACTACCGACCGAACGCTTGTCCCCAGTGAAACCCAACTTTCAAAATAGCCCAGCCCAAAAGCTGAGCACACAATCCAAATCTTTTCCCCCAGGCATCCGCCGTGGCATCAGCGGCGTATTCCCATCAGACCAGGCCGAGAGGGAATTGCCCGACCAAGAGCAAGTCCCTGAAGGTTGGTTGCCATCTTTCGAGACAGGAGACTTGAGATGAAGACTGCAAAGACTCCCTTCGCTCTGCCTCAATTGGCCGCCGAATGGGATCCCAGCCCTGCAACCTCCCGCCGCAGCTTGTTGTTGGCTGGTTTGCTGGCGGGCGTAGGTGGAGCAATTGGATTGCGCAGCCTGCCCGGTGCCGCTCAGTCCAACACTGCTGATATTGCCATTCTCAACGCCGCCATCGACTTGGAACAGCAGGCGATCTGGGCCTACAAAACCGCTGCCGGCAAGTTGAGCAACACCGAGGTGGGCAAGATCGTGTTGGAAGTGGCCACCAAGAACCTGAAGGATCACGAGCAGCATCGGGATCTGCTGGCGGGTGCCGTGCGGCAACTGGGAGGGATCCCCTCTCGGGCGCGGGATAGCTACGACCTTTCCACCTACATCGACAACAAAGAAGGCAATCTCGATTCCGATGCCAACATCGCCAAGCTGGCCCTGGCTCTGGAGTTCGATGCGGCCCTAGCCTACAACGATGCCTTTGTCCAGCTTTCCAACAAAGACCTGGTGGCTGCTGCCAGCACCATTGGCCCCAACGAAGTTGCCCATGCCACCGCAATCCGGGCCGTGTTCCACAGCCTTGACCCCAGCATTCTGGTGGTGCCTGCCCCCTTTGTCAGCGCCGAGACTCGGGAGCGCTGGATCCTGAAGGTGTAGAGCTGTTGGTAACCCCTGCCGGCGATGAGGCGATGATCTGCAAAGCCTTCCAACGTCCTCTGTAGGACTTGGGGCTTGGAGATCCAAGTGCTCTGCACTGCTGTCGCAATCGCCTTCTTCTGAGCGCCTCAGCCTTTGTTCTCTTCCTAAACCTGTGTGGAGAAAGTCCTATGCCGATGACGCGGCGGCTGCTGTTGCTGAGTGGACTGGGATCCCTGCTCAATGTGGGGGCTATCTTGGCTGTGGATCGGTGGCGACAAGCCAGCTCTGTTGCGGGGCGAGATCCTGTCGAGGCAACGGCGGAAGCAGAGGTGATCATTCGCGGGTTTCAATACCTGCCCCCGGAGATCATCCTCAAGCGGGGCGGCAAGGTGACCTTCACCAACCTGGATTCCACCCCCCACACGGCTACTCCCATAGAGGGAGCGCAATTCCAAGGAACGGGACGGCTGAGGCGCAACGAGAGCAAAGCAGTGGCTTTCGAAGTGGCCGGCATCCAGGACTATTTCTGCGAGATCCACCCCAGCATGGTGGGCCGTATTGTCGTCGTCGATTAGGTGGAGGCCATGCAAACCCCTCTTCCCTTCTGGAACATTTGTCGGCGGGTGTACCTGGTTTGGGCCATTCTTCTGGGGATGGGGTTCGCCGCCACCCAGTTTCACCAAGAGGCCAACATCAACTGGCTGTGGTTGGTGATTTCCCTGGTTGGCTTGGGCTACATGGTGCGGCAGACTAGCTTGCCGGAGTTTCGAACAGCCGGACTGGCCCATCTCTACTTTGTGGGCTTGGTGTGGACGCTGGTGATTGCCCAGGGCATGATCCTCTCGGTGCTGCCCTTTGTCGGACGTACCCCTTTGGCAGCCTTGGGCCAGTATTTGGGGGTGTTCTGGCTGTGGCAAATGGGGCTGGGCCACTGGCTCAACGGCCTGGTGGATCCGCCGCGTCTCCCCTACTGGATCACCGGTGGGATCCAGATCCTGGCCGGAGTTGCCTGCCTGCTGTGGGGGCTGGAGTGGCAGTTTGCGGTGGCAGGGGGAATCGGGGCTTTGGCCATGCTTTTCTTGATCCCATTGCATTGATTTCACTTCGGGGCCTCACCCAGGTGCACCCGCCAAACTCCACCTCCCACGGCCACCTCATCTCCTGAGCGCAGCTTGCGTCCCCGCCGGGTTTCCACCTCACCATTCACCCGCACTTGCCCCGCTTGGATGAGCTGCTTGGCCTGCCCACCGGTGGGAGCAACCCCCGCCAGCTTGAGGAACTGATCCAGCTTGATCACGGGATCCGCCGCCGGCTGGGGATCCCTTTGAGCAGTCTCCGCCATCACTTCACCCAAATGGTTTTGACATTTACAAATTCCAGGATCCCTTCCCGGCTCAGTTCCCGTCCATACCCTGAGCGTTTGATGCCGCCGAAGGGAAGGCGCGGGTCGGACTTGACCATGCCATTGATGAACACGGATCCCGCCTCCAGCTCCTCCAGCAGGCGCTCTTGTTCCTCTGGATCGGTTGTCCAGGCGCTGGCGCCCAGGCCAAAGGGCGTGTTGTTGGCCAGCTCAATGGCTGCCGACACATCCGGTACGGTGAACAACAGCGCCACCGGCCCGAACACCTCCTGGTGGGCCACCGGATGATCGGGGGGGATGTCGCTCAGGATCGTGGGCGGGTAAAAATTTCCTCCCAAGGGGGATCCGCCGATATGGACTTTGGCTCCTGCTTGCACCAAAGCCTGCACCTGTCCGTCCACCTCTTGCAGGATGCTGGGGGTAGCCAGAGGCCCCACGTCCATTTGCGGATCCAAGGGATCCCCTACCTTGAGCCGGCGAAATCGCTCCGTCATGGCAGCCGTGAAAGGTTCGGCGATAGCCCTGTGTAGGATAAATCGTTTGGCGGCAATGCAGGATTGGCCGTTGTTGATCAGACGGGCCGTGACCGCTGTGGCAACTGCTGCCTCCAGATCGGCGCTGGGCAGCACGATGAAGGGATCGCTCCCTCCCAGTTCCAACACCGTTTTTTTCAGATATTGACCGGCCAAACGGGCCAGGCTGGAGCCGGCGGCTTCGCTCCCGGTGAGGGCGGCCCCCCGCACCCGTTCATCCGCCACCACCTCTGCCACCTGGGCTGCTGTGATCAGCAGGGTTTGAAAGACCCCTGGCGGAAATCCCCCCTCCCGAAAGATCTGCTCTAGGGTCAAAGCCGATTGGGGCACGTTGGAAGCATGTTTGAGCAGAAGGGTATTGCCCGCCATCAGGGCCGGGGCTGCACAGCGAAACACCTGCCAAAAGGGAAAGTTCCAGGGCATCACTGCCAAAATCACCCCCAGCGGCTGGTAGCGGATCCCGCTGCGGCTGGCAAAGTGCTCCGCACCGGTGGCATTCGCGTAAGCGTTGCGTAGCAATATGGAGCGCTCGGCCAAGAACCCTTCTGCCTCCTCGGCATAGTAGCGACAAACCCAAGCGGATTTTTCCACTTCCGCAACGGCAGAGGCCAAGGTTTTGCCCATCTCCAGGCTGATTAGGCGGCCAAACTCCGCTTTGCGCTCCTCCAGGATCCCTGCCACCCGCTTCAGCCAGGCGGATCGCTGAGCAAACGGGATCCGACGATAGCTCTGAAACCGCTCGTGGGCTTGGGCGATACAGCTTTGGATCTGCCCAGCGTCGAAAACGGGGTAGCGAGCCAATTCCTCTCCGGTGGCGGGGTTGATGCTGACCAGGTGCCCCATCTTTTTCCCTCAACGCCTGTTTCTCCACTCTGGCATTTGCGCTCTGCCTGGAATAGTGCTCCGCACTGCTACTGCGTTCGCGTAAGCGTTGCGTAGCAATATGGAAAGATTTGCGGAGTGGGGGACTCAGGGTTGCGGGCTGCCGGTGGTGTTTGTTCGGGATGGCGGGGCGGATCCAGGAGCAGACCAGAACTCGTAGGCTGCTTGCGACAGGCTGGCGATCAGCTCTTCAGCTCTGGGATCGTTGGGGGTTTCTCGCTTCACCCACACCGCCGCCACATAGCGCCGCCCGTTGGGTAAATCCAGGATCCCGGCATCCCCCACCACGGAGCCCAGGGTTCCCGTTTTGTGGGCAATGCGCACCTCTTGGCCCAGATTGGGCCGGAAGTAGGAGAGCCGTTGGGTGCGCCAGAGAATGTCCAGAAAACGGTCGCGGCTGCGGCGGCTGAGCATGCGCCCCTGTTCCACCTGGCTGAGCAGCCAAACCATGTCGCGCGGGCTGCTGGTGTTGGTGCCCTCCAGATCCGGTAGCCACCATGAAATTTGCGTGTGTTGTAGCCCCCACTGCCGAAATTTTTGGTTGAGAGCCTCCTGCCCACCCAGGCGATCGATGATCAGATTGGTGGCGAAGTTGTCGCTGAGGGTGATCATCAGGGTGGCCGCTTCCAAAGCAGAAACCTGGGATCCGAGGGGTCGGGTTTGCAACACACCAGCTCCCCCTCCCTTGAGATCTTCCCGCAGAGTGAGCTGTTCATCCAGCCGCACCTGTCCGGTTTCCACAGCCTGGAAAAAAGCCAAGAGAATGGGGATCTTGATCACGCTGGCGGCAGGAAAAGCCTGATCCGGCCTAACCCCAGCAAAGGCGCCAGTTTCCACCTCCCAGAACAGAGCCCCTGCCGTCAAGCCCGGTTGGTCGGCCAAAGCGGCCAAGCGCTCCTGCAAAGCCGGGATCGCTTCTCCCGGCAGAATGTCACTTGGCAATGCCGACGGGGGAGGATCCCCAAGCTGCGTCGTGGACTGTTCTGTCCGGCCAGCGGTGGTCGATTGCAGCAGTTGCGAGAGGCCCGCCATCGTCAGGCCCAGGATGAGACTTAAGCTTAGTCCCCTGAGCAATACTTGGCCAAGAGATGGAGAACGTCTCAAGCGGCGAGGCCGGGCAGCCCGTTGGCGCAGACGAGCAATGGCTTTCTGGCGAGCAAGACGCAGCGGTTGAGGACGGGAAACCAATAGGGATCCCCTAGGGGCAGGAAGCAGGCGACCAGAACCTGTTTGCGGCTTTGACCCCTCTGGAGGCGGGACGGCGTTCTTGGCAGGTTGTGGAGGGCGGCGGGGATCCCGCGACTTCTCTGGCAAAGGCCCACGGCCCGCTAGCGCGAATGGATCGGTGCCTCTCCTCTCCCTTGCTTTGGTCATGAGAACGGTTGCCTTTTCCCGACAGCGGTGCGGAGTACTAACGCCATGCTCCTAACAGACAATGCTGACCGTTTCACCGACTCAACTTCGGTGAGCTTGGCTTAATTAAACCCACAAATTGACCAACCTGACCTACGATTGCAAAACGCCCATCAAACTGTCATCACTACACTATGCCTCCACGTCCGCGTTAGCAGTGTGGGGCAGTGACGAGATGTACCATCCCCCGGCCCGGCGGCTCAGAACCCCATCCTTGACCACAGGGATCGGTGGCAGCTCCGCACGGTGAACTGAACAAGGCCAGAACAAGCAGCGTGCTGGAGGAAGAGCCAGGTATGCAATGATTCAAGCGGATCTGCATCTAGTGTGGATCAGTTCCGAATGACTCCGTATATAGTATTGGGTGATGCGGGATCCCCACCCAAAATAGGGGCTTTGCCCCTCGACAGAGGTTGAGCAGATGTTCTAACCTTGGCTTCTAGGGTGGCCCAAGAGCGCTCTTCAAGGTAGGTGTGCCGGGGTGTTGTCAGCGATGGCCAACCGGGATCCTAACGCCGAGAGTGTGCCGCATCGCTAGCCTAGGCCCTGTCGAGCAGGTTTAATCTGGGCAGCTTCTGCTCTGCCCCAGGCTGTTGGTTAGTACTTAAGGGATCTGACCCCATAGCAACCAGAACGAGGCGCGATGCCGGGAGTTGAGATGAGAATGATGCGCTGTAATGTAGTATCGTCTGCGCGATTCCTCTGCCGCCGTGCAGCTCAGGTGAGCAGCATAGCCGGGATCCTGATCGGGACGGCTTGGGGGGGCTTGGCTGTAACTCCCGTTTGGGCTCAGGAGAGTGCTCTACTGGCTCAGGCTGCGGCAGGCCCCATGAGCCGGCAAGAGGTGGCGGAACGGCTGAATCTGGTGCCTGTTTTTGCCATCGTGTCTCAGAACGGCACCCCTGTTGTCGCCAATGTGGAGCGGGGTGGCCGCACCATCCAAGTGGTTTCCTTCTGGCTGGATCAAGCCCAAGCCCAGCAAGTGTTGGAGCAGGTGAAAGCCAGCAACCCCGAGATAGCCAGTCAAGCCCGGGTAGTGCCTCTCTCGCTGGGGTATGCCTACGAAAAATCGGAAGAGGAGCGCGCCAAGAACAGCGATCTGTATTTTGAGGTGGTGCCTCGGGCTTCTGATGTGGAGGCAGCCAAGCAGGTGCTGAAGGAAACCGGACAAGATGTGCCCCCGGAGGCAATCGGCGTGCCTCTGTTCTATGGCCGCTCCGGCGAGGGGCTGCTGACCATCGAGCAGGATGGCCATGAGGTGGTACCCTTCTTCTTCGACCGCAACGATTTGCGGAGGGCCTTGGATCGAGCGGCAGCGCAGAACCCGGATGTAGTTGGAAAGACCCAGATTGAAGTGACCTCGCTGGCCATTGTGGTGGAGCGCATGTTGGCTCCCGACGCACAGGCCGATGTGCAGAAGATCGCTTTTATCCCCTCTCGCTCGGCGCTGGAGTACATCCAATCGCTGGCCCGACCGGCCAATCCTTCCGCAAGTCCTCAGCCTCAGCGTTGACCCTTTCCCTGATGGGATCCCCGTCTGCTCTGGTGAAGCGGTTAACAGAGTGGCGCGCCCAGGCTCTGAGGGCGGCAAAAGCAGTTGGGATCCCTGCCGAGGAAGTGGAGATTTTGCTCAAAGAACGGCTGGGGTGGGGGCCGTTGGAGCGGCTGATGGGTCGCGCTCCGGCTGGGGAGGGGGATCCCCTGGAGGAGGTGCAGACCCTTTGGCGGCAAAGGGTGGAAGAGCGCATCCCCCTACAGTATCTGTTGGGCAAAGTTGAGTGGGCGGGCTTGAGCTTACGGGTGACGCCGGCGGTGCTGATCCCGCGCCCGGAGACCGAGCTGCTGGTGGAGCAGGCTTCCCTCTGGCTGCAGGCTAACCCTCTGCCGCCGGGATCCTGTTTTGCCGACCTGGGCACAGGTAGTGGAGCGATTGCCATTGCGTTGGCCCATCACCATCCCCAGTTGCGGCTTCTGGCCGTGGATTCCAGCCCAGAGGCATTGGCTGTTGCGGCAGACAATGTGGTAGCCCACCATCTGCAGGAGCGGGTGAACTTGCTGCTGGGATCCTGGTTTGTACCTTTGGATCCCTGGCGAGGACGGCTGCGCGGCCTGGTTTCCAACCCTCCCTACATTCCCTCTGCCGAGCTGGCCTCTCTCATGCCAGAGGTGCGACTGCACGAGCCGCGACAAGCTCTGGATGGGGGAGAAGACGGCCTAGCCCACTTGCGACTGTTGATTCAAGCAGCACCGGATTACCTGGCCCCGAACTCCTTTTGGGCGGTGGAAGTGATGCGAGGCCAAGCCCCTTGGGTGGCGGAGCAGTTGCGAGATAGGGGCTGTTATCGGCAGATCCAAGTTCACCGAGATCTGGCCGGGGTTGAACGGGTGGTCAGCGCCCACTTCGTCGGATAGAAAAGGGTAGGATCCCATAAGATGGGGTATCGCCGGAGCCGGAACTGTCCAAAACTTAAAGCTCCGAGCCCAGAGATCTGAGCACGGATGGGATCCCCTGTCCTTCGCCAGGAGCACTTCTTGAGGGAGCCTTCGCCTACAGCCAAACCCGACCCACCCTTACAGCAGGCCGCCCCTGCCGACGGGCAAGGGGCCGTGGATTGGCAGTTTGCTTTTGAACGCTCTGAGGTGATGCGAGCCTTTCAACAAGAGTTGCTCGTCAGCATCGGCCATGAGCTGCGCAATCCCCTCAGCAGCCAGATGGGATCCCTGCAGTTGGTGTTGTCGGATCTATGTGACTCTCCCGAAGAGGAGCGGGAATACCTGCAAAGTGCCAAAGAGGCGGTAGAGCGCCTGATCAAGCTGCTTGAGGAATACACCCGCCTGGCTCGCCATGACCTGCCCATCCAACCTCTGCGACCGGAACCGACCCGACTACGCCCCCTCCTGCAGGATGTGTACAGCCTAACTCGCCTACAGGCCCAGGATCAGGGCATTCGCTACGAATGGCCGGCCCTACAACCCACCTCGGCCTTTGAGGTGCCCCTTCTCCCCGACAGCCTCACCGTTTGGGCGGATCCCCACGGCTTGGTGCAGGCGCTGCTGGGAGTGTGTCGCTGGGGCATCCGCACCCTACGCTACGGTTCGATGGCTCTGCACCTCTATCCCGCCCCAGAAGGAGAGGGACGTTTGTGCCTAGAGTGGAACCTTGAGGGGAGATGCCATGTGCCCATTCAGACAGAGGGCTGTGCCGCCTGGCGGGTGAGCGAGCGGCTCCTGAGAGAAATGGGAGGCGAGCTGGAACTCTGTGAAAGTGGACTCTACCGGGTTGGCATCAAGGTAACCCTGCGCCTTGCACAGTGAATCTCAGAGCAGGGGGGCTTGGGTTTAGCGGCTTCGCAGACCCGGCCAGTTGGCATCTGCCTTCTCGATCAACCCGGGGATGTCGCGCTCCCAGTTGCGCTGTACCCGCCGGTTGGCGTTCAGGTATAGCTTGTCATCAACAATTTTCCAGGCAAAGGGATCCACCGGGTAAAGGTAGTTGTGGGCCACTGCCCAGGCACAAAACCCGCCGTACTGGGGGGCAAAGCGCTCTGGGTTGTTGCGAAACCGCTCTCGATTGTCGGCGCTGGCAAACCTCCAGGTTACCCCTCCCCACTCCCATTCATACGCTGGGGATCCCTTGACGGGCTTGCCATCGATGAAATAGGCCACCGGGTCATAGCCCCGCAGGGCCAGGCCGTCCGTCGCAAAAAAAGGGCCTGGGGATCCCTCCTCGGCAGCCCCAACAACCTGTCCTTGGGCTGGGCGAGACAGGAGCCAAGCTGGGTGAGAAGCAACAGCCCCAACCATCAGCAGCAGCGGGATCAAAGCCCAACGATTTTTGACCATCACAACCTCCCAAGTCCTCAATCGAAAATCGAAATGAGCAAGAAAGCCTTACTCTTCCCCTTCAGGTTCCAAAAGACATCTGACAAAAGACATCTGAGGAGATGCTGGCTTCCGGGGACTGGGAACAGTTTGGCCACAGCGAGGAGATTTGCCTGTGATTTGGATCTCGGAGATCTAAAAAAGCTCAACCTTCTCGGCGCAAGGCCAATTCCGCCCGATCCAGTTGCATTAGCACCCGCTCCACCTTTTCGGGGTTGAGAGGTCGACTGGAAGTGCGGTACTGGGAGGCCAGCGTGTTAAACACCGTGCGCAAAGTGGTAAAAGACTGCAGCTTGTCGTAGCGATGGCCGTGGTAGCGCCCAGAAAACTCCTGGATGGCCTGCATGGCTTCCGCTCGCGCCTCCTCTGGGTTCATCAGGGGATCCCCTTCGGAAAGGACGGTGCGCAGGGTTTGGATCAAGGTCATGCTGTCTTCGTAATACTTGCCGGTGAGACGGGCAGCCTGAGCAACTGAACTCCCTGATCCCAGCAAAAGGGCTACAGACAGGAGCAGGCTGACAAGACGCAGAAAAAAAGTTTTGAGCATGGGGAACCTAATGTAACTTATTTTTAAGCATAAGCCACAGCAACACCAGAGGAGTCATCCAAAAGATGCTGTTCACGCCCTTCAGCGACTTTCTGCAGAGGCTAGGCCAGTACGGATCC
The DNA here is from genome assembly GCF_047461655.1 of Synechococcus sp. W55.1. NCBI lineage: Bacteria > Bacillati > Cyanobacteriota > Cyanophyceae > Synechococcales > Synechococcaceae > Synechococcus > Synechococcus sp. W55.1. Next base: position 82,777 of record NZ_JANSHN010000003.1, on the reverse strand, counting down.
CATTGGACAATGTTAGCCCTGATCTTGGGGTTTGCCTGTGCTCACAGCGGATTAGCCTACTTGCGGCCCTGGGGGGAAAGCTGGCTGGGATCCCGTCTGTACCGCATCTTCTTTGCTCTGGTGAGCCTCAGTTTGGCACCGCTGTTGCTCATCTATTTTTTCAACCACCGCTACGACGGGGTGATTCTCTGGGATCTCCAAGCCGTCCCAGGCATTCGCACCACCGTTGCTCTTTTGTCTGCCCTCTCTTTTTTCTTTTTGTATCCGGCCACCTTCAACTTGCTGGAGATCGCCGCCATTCGCAAGCCGGAGATCCACCTGTTTGAGACCGGGATCATCCGCATCACCCGTCATCCGCAAATGGTGGGCCAGGTGATCTGGTGTGTAGCCCATACCCTTTGGATTGGCTCCAGCTTTATGGTGGTGACCTCGCTTGGGCTCATTGCCTACCACCTGTTTGCCGTTTGGCATGGGGATCACCGCCTGGAGCGGAAATACGGGCAGGCCTTCCGCGATCTCAAGGCGCGCACCTCCGTGATCCCCGGCTTGGCCATTCTGCAGAAGCGACAGCAACTGCGCCCCCAAGAGTTTTTTCGCTGGGCCTATCTGGGGGTATTCAGCTTTGTATTGATTCTTTATGCTTTCCATCCCCAAATGGTTTCTGCAGCCAGCCAAGTTGCCTGGTAGCATGATCCCAAAGAACTTCTTTAGTTTGGGAGTGATGGCCTTGCAAGTTGCTTTAGATGCTTTTAATCAAGAACTTTTGACAAGTGACGGGTTGGTTTTGGTGGATTTCGGCGCCCCTTGGTGTGGCCTGTGTCGCTTCATCCAGCCGATTACCGACCGTCTCGTAGCAGAGTGGGGAGGTGCGGTCAAGGTGCTGCGGGTGAATGTGGACGACAATTTTTGGCTGCCGCGCCGCTATCGGGTGCGCTCTTTGCCAACCCTAATTTTGTTTGAGAAGGGTCAAGAAGTGCAAAGGCTGGAGCACTTCGCCAATCGCGATGAGGTGATCCGCCGCTGCGAGCAGTTGTTTCTTGACCACCTGCGCTACCTGGGTTCGGGAGCCTGCTCATCCTCGCTTGAGCCCCAAGCTCCGCCGCCGGGCGTGTAGAGGGTGATTACGTCGCCCGCTTTTAGGGGTCGGCTGATTTTGCCGGGTAGGGGATCCCCATTGATGAGGTTGATCCCCACCTGGCCTGGCCCACCCCCCTGTTCTCCTTGGGGGGCATAATGGCGCCGGTCTGTGAGCAGGGAGAGGGTGCAATCTTGTAAAGTCTGGATGGATCGGATCAGTCCCCACCCGCCCCGCTGTTGACCATGGCCGCCGGAATCCTGGCGGAGCTCGTAGCGCAGCACCCGCAGGGGATACTCCAACTCCAGGGCTTCGATGGGGGTGTTGAGGGTATTGCTCATGCCCACGTGGACGCCATCCAGGCCCGGTCGCTGTCGGCTGGCCCCCTGACCACCCCCCAAGGTTTCGTAGTAGGTGAAGCGGCGGTTGCCCAGCACACAGTTGTTCATGGTGCCCTGTCCCTGGGCGATGCTCCGCAATCCGGCCACGGGAGCCAGAGCTTTGAACACCACATCGGCAATTCGCTGCGAGGTTTCCACATTGCCCGCCACCACTGCTGCCGGAAACTCGGCATTCACCAAGCAGCCAGGCGGCGCCACGATCTCGATGGGATCCTCCAGGCCGACATTGCTGGGGGCCGTGGGATCCAACAGACAACGCAGGGCAAACAACACTGCCGAGCGGGTGACGGCCAGCGGCGCATTCAGGTTTCCCGCCATGGCCGGAGCGGTACCGGTGAAGTCCACCCGCAGCTTCTCGCCCCTGACCTCCACCTGCACCCGGATCTCGATGGGTTCGGGCGGATCCCCGTAGCCCTCCAACCAGTCCTCAGCGGTGTAGATCCCATCTGGCAGAGCCTGAATCTGCGCCCGCATCCGTCGGCGGCTGTATTCGATCACCCCCGCAATCAACTGCCAAGCCTCTTCTTCTCCAAAGCGGGCCAGCAGCTCCCGAAACCGGCTCACCCCAACCCCGTTGGCCCCCACTTGGGCCTGCAAATCCCCCCGCCGCTGCTCGGCATTGCGCACATTGGCCAGAATTAGGCGCAGCAGATCTTCTTGCCAGTGCAACGCTCCTTCCAGAGAGAGCCTAGCCAGCCGTACCGGCGGGATCACCAGCCCCTCCTGCCAGATTTCGCTGGAGTCGGCGGGCATGGAGCCGGGGCGCATCCCTCCAATGTCGGCATGATGGGCACGGTTCACGGCATAGGCGCAAATCCGGTCGGGATCCCGCCAGCCGGGAATGGCTGCGACCACCGTGACGTCCGGCAGATGGGATCCCCCCTGGTAGGGATCGTTAAGGACAAACACATCTCCGGGGCAGGGGTCGGCTGCCACCACCGCCCGCACCGCCTCAGAGAGGGCTCCCAGATGTACCGGGATGTGGGCCGCCTGGGCAATACAGGCCCCTTGCGCGTCAAACAGAGCTGTGGAGCAATCCCGCCGTTCCTTGATGTTGGCCGAGTATGAACCGCGGATGAGGCGCGCCCCCATCTCTTCGGCAATCCCCGCCAGAGCGTTGGCCATGACCTGCAACCGGATGGGGTTGGAGGCAGGACGGTTGCTATCCATACCTCTCCAATCAAAGCCTGCGCCGCAGCCAAACGGCCACCCTGCGGATCCCTTGCCAGAACTGCAAACGACGCTGCCAGCGGTCAAGGGTACGGCGACTCTCGCGCAGACGGTCTCGCAGACGCAGCAACTCAGCCGGGGTGGGAGCCAAAGCCTGCTGAGCTGCTTCTCGCCAATCAGCCATGGCCCGCTCCGTAACCCCAAGAGCCGAGCGCAGGCTCAAAATGATGGGGATAAGGGCGATCAGAGCCAGAAACAGCAGCCCGTTAAGAGCACAAACTGCCCAGACGGCCCATCCTGAAACTCCCATCGGCATTTACGGAGGTCTCCGGGTAGGGATCCCGACAAGCCTCACTGCTGCTGCAGCATCAAGGGGCGCAACACACGGCCATCCCCCACCACAACCACCGTTGACAGCACCTGCCCGCCGCGACGGAAGGTAATCGGCACCGATTGGCCCACCGGGGTGTTTTGAATGATTTGTTGCACATGCTGCACGGAGGTGACCCGCTGCCCATCCACGCCAATCAGGATATCGCCTTGGGCCAAACCAGCTCGTTGAGCAGGGCCGTCTTGGAGCAGGCCGACCACCTGCACCCCTTGAACTTGCGGTGCGGGGCCGAACAGACGACGGCTGATGGCGCTCTGAGCCTGCTCGCCGTTCACCGTTTCAATGGCAACTCCAATGAAGCCGTTGCCTACAGCAGAGGAGGCAGGCGACCACTGGACCCCGAAGCTGTTGGCGTCGCTGCTGACCTGAACCGTGGAGCTGTAGGGATTGTAAGCTTCACCCCCAACCGAGCCGCAGGGGTAGGCCACAACTGCATCTGCCAGCAAAAAAGAGGCGGGCAGGGCTAGGGCAAGCTTGAACAGATGGGTTGGTTTCTGCATGGTTCGACCCTGGAAACGGCAAGTATAAGGTAAGCTCGGATCCGCAAGACGCTTAGGTGGATGCACCAGCCAGATGCTAAGCAGCGGAAACCGCCGACCGGGCAGCTTGCACCGCCCTTCCCTCAGTGATAAACCCAAAATCGCCAACTGTCGATAGGCTTGGCCGTGCTTCTGGGCTGGCTCCCGAGGTTTTGCCGGCCTTCCTGTAGCAATTCTTCAAGTCTTGGGATCCCTTGCAGCCCTCAGCTCACCCGGCTACAGGGCTCACAGGCTGGCAAAGCGATCGGTGGCCTCCAGCAGGGCAGCGCGGATTCCGGGTTCGGTGATGGAATGTCCGGCATCGGGGATCATCCGAAACTCCGCTTCCGGCCAAGCCTGATGCAGTTCCCAGGCAGAAATGGGAGGGCACACCACGTCGTAACGTCCCTGGACGATGACAGCCGGCAGATGGCGCAGCCGCCCCACTCCCCTCAGCAACTGATCCTCGGGATCCAAAAAACCGCCGTGGACAAAGTAATGGCACTCAATGCGGGCAAAGGCCTCGGCAAACTCTCCTCGACCAAAGCGCTCGATGAGCTCTGGGCTGGGGATCAACTTGCTGGTGCTGGCCTCCCAAACAGACCAGGCGCGAGCTGCCCTCAGCCGTACCTGGGGATCTGGGTCGTTGAGGCGGCGGTGGTAGGCTGCCAGCAGGTCATCCCGCTCTTCGGGGGGGATCGGCTCCAGGTAATGTTCCCAAGCATCGGGGAAAAAGTAGCTGGCTCCCGACTGGTAAAACCAGCGGAGCTCAAAAGGGCGCAAGAGAAAAATGCCCCGCAAGATAAACCCCAGGCAGGCTTGGGGGTGGGTTTGCCCGTAGGCCAGGGCGAGAGCGCTGCCCCAGCTCCCCCCGAACACAAACCAGCGCTCAATGCCCAGATGCTGACGCAACCTCTCGATGTCTGCCACCAGATCCCAGGTGGTGTTCTCCCGCAGCTCGGCATAGGGGCGGCTTTTCCCGCAACCCCGCTGATCGAACAGCACCACCCGCCAGCGGCTGGGATCGAAATACTGCCGGTAGATGGGATCGATCCCACCTCCAGGCCCCCCGTGCAAAAACACCACCGGCTTGCCCGCCGGGTTGCCGCACTGCTCGTAGCACAAGGTGTGGAGGGAGGAAACCGCCAGAAAGCCTTGATCGTAGGGCTCGATGGGGGGATAGAGATCGCGCAACATAACCGGAAGCTCTGCTGGTCATCACGCTCAAGGTCTACGCAGGGCAATGGTGGCCTTCGGAGGGATCCCTTCCTGAAAGGTCTCGCCATCGGCAGCCAGGATGATAAATTGCAGCTCCTGCCCCGGCTGGGCGCCCAAATTGGTCCAGGGGATGGCCACCTCCAAACAGGCATCCACCACCGCCTTCACTTGATGGCCGATGGCGTGCCAGGTGTGGTACTCCCCTGCCTGCAAGAGCTGGGCTTGCACCTCTGCCGGATGCTGGCCGGTGCCGGGAGGCGGCAGTGACAACCGCAACAGGTGGCGGTAGTGGTAGTTGAGAGGGGCTTCTGCCGGCAATCCCTGCAGGGGAATGGGGCTGTTGACGGTGACGCGGTTGGGATAGAACCACAGCACCAGCAATTGCCTGGGCCGCTGCACCACCGAGTTAAAATCCAGCCGCAGATAGAGGTTGAAGTGATCAAACCCGTACCAGAGGCGGCGAACGGCGCTGTTGCGGTGCATGGTGCCTCGGGCCGCTCCAATCTCCACCCGCCCCGCTTGGCTCCACTCCCGTTCTGCCGGACGACCGTTGATGGCCGGGTGGATAAACCCCTGCGGCAGGCGATCCCCTAGGCCGTCATGATCCTCCAGGGGAAATTGCAGCACGGTCGGCACCGCCTCTCCCAAAGCAGTGTAGAGCGCCTGCAGGTGCTCCCGAAACAACTGGTCGAAAACGGCATCATGGGCGGAGGAGTGGCCTGCCCCAAACCACCAGAACCAATCGGATCCCTCGGCGGCCCAGAGGGCTTCCCAGGCTTGGGGATTGGCGCGGGGATGATCCTGAATCACCTGGCGGGCCTGAGCCAAGAGCTCCCAAGCGCGGTTTTTCACCGGATCCCCAATCCAGGTGGTGAAATCTGCCTCGATCCAGGAGCCGCTGTGAAGTTGCTCTGCCGGCAAAAACTCGGTGGGCGGAAACTGATCCAGAAACTCCGAAACGGTCACCAGCCGCAGGGAGGAGTGCTGGCTGAGGCGGGTGTAAAGGTTTTCCAAGAAGGGCCTGCCATCCTGGGGGTAGTACTCCCAGCAGTTTTCCCCATCCAGAGCGATGGTCACCAGCCAGGGCTGCTCCTGGGGCAGGCGGTTGCGGATGCTCTCCAGATGGCCGATGAGATCTTTGGCGGCAGCATCGGCGGGCATGGCGCTGTAGCTGAAGCCGATCAAATCCGAAAGGCGGTGATCCCGAAAGACGATGGCCAGATCCCCCCGCTCGGTTTCCAGGCGGTAGGGGCGGTAGAGCTTCTCCGGCTCCAGAATGTGGCCCTGCCCATCGCGGTGAAACGGTTGACCCAGGCTCCACCCCAAAACCCCTTCGTCGGAGATGATCCACTCAAAGCCCTGTTTTTGCACAATCGGCACAATGGCAGGGCTTACGGATTGCTCGGAAGGCCACAGGCCCCGCGGATCCCGGCCAAAGCGCTCCCGATAGATCTGCTTAGCCCGCTCCAGTTGGCTGTGGACATCCTGCTCCCAGTGAAAGGGGTAGCGAGGCAAAGGCAACCCTGGCCGAGCCACCCGCGCCGAGCGCTCGCTCACCAACAGGGGCAAGATGGGGTGGGTATAGGGGCTGGTGGTCAGTTCCAGTTGGCCGCTGCTCTGCAGTTTGGCGTGCTGGGGCAGGATAGCGCCGAGGATCTGTTGTTGCTTGGCGTAGATCCGCTGCCGATCCGCCAGGGTAAAACCGGATCCCATCTTAATCCAGCCCTCGATCTCAGGATCCTCCTGAAAGAGGGGATCAAACCAAGACAGGTTGTGCCAGGCCAGCAGATCGCTGAAGTCCTGCGGAGTCCAGTACTGCAGACACCAGTTCACCCCCTGAGATTCCCGTTGGTTGTAGAGCTGCCGATAGCGGGGATAGGGCTCGATCATGGTGGGGTAGTGGCTGTCGAAGAAGCGCTCGACCACAAAGCGCAGTTGATCGGGGCTGAGCTTTTCGACAGGGGATAGGGTCAGTTCCAGGTAAGGATCAAAAGCCGAGCCGGCCACATACTCTTCGATCTGTAGAATCAGGGAGGGCACCAGGTTAATCGTTTGGTGCAAGCGGGGATAGCGCTCCAACAGCAACACCAAGTCCAGGTAATCTTTGATCCCGTGTAGGCGCACCCAAGGCATGCGATATTTACCCGCCACCGGACTTTTGTAGAGGGGTTGGTGTTGGTGCCAAACCAGGGCGACGTGCAGCGGGTAAGTCATGGGCGGTACGGGATCCAACCATCACCCGGATACTAGCCCATCTGTCTGGCTGGCGATCGTAAGAAACTCTTGAATGTCTGAGCTCTGCCGGTGTCGATGGCGGTGGGGAAAAGCTTGCCATTCGGCAGATTCCTCAGGAGAATGGCGGCAAATGGAAGAGCTGAGCCATGACTGCCGCTACCCACCTTCTGGAACAGTCGATCGTTGTCTTTTCCCAAAACTATTTGCCCATTAGCCGGGTCAATATCAAGCGGGCAATCGTACTGCTGCTAACAGGCAAAGCAGAGCCGCTCTCGATGATGCATGTGCCGGTGTGGAAGGTGCGCTCCCCCAACCAGGTCATCGAGGTGCCCGAACATATTCGCCTGACCATCAAGGGCAAAGAGCGCGCTTGGCGCGTGCCCCCTGTGAATCGGCGGGAGGTTTTGCGGCGGGATCACCACACCTGCCAGTATTGTGGCACCACCCACAATTTGACCTTGGATCATGTCGTGCCCCTCTCCAAAGGGGGATCCCACAGTTGGGACAATGTGGTGACGGCTTGCGAACGCTGCAATCAACGCAAGGGCAACCGCACCCCTGAAGAGGCCAACATGCCCCTGCGCAGCAAACCCCGTGCCCCTCTCCACCCAACGGTGGCTTTTGCAGAACAGTTTTGGCGCGAGCACCAAAGTCGGCAAGATTGGCAAGATTGAGGGTTGCCGTGCAAGCTAAGATCGGCGAACCCTGTTCCATCGATGAGGATCCGCGTCGGCCATGATGACCGTAATGGAGTTTTTTGCCCTCAGTGCCGGGGAGTGGATGTGCCAGCGCACCAGCCATCATTTGGCTTTTCGCCGCTCTGAGGGGGGGAGGTCGAGAGTCCAAATTGCAACGCTTTCGGCAACCGATCCGGCAGTCATACGGGTTTGCGAGTTGTTCAAGGTGGATCCCCGACGAGCTGTGGGAGCAGCGCGGGTGCGGTGGGATGGCGAGCAGGAGTGGGATAACGAAGAGTACAAGGGAGACGTGGTGCTGGTACCTATCCCCGATGAGACCGATCCCATGCGCGGGCAGTTGCTGCGGGATCAGGGCTACGCCGAGAAAGTGCCGGTGGCCGGTACCTATGTCATGGGATCCGATGGTGCCCTCACCCTCTACACCCAGTATGAGATGACCGAATCGGAAGAGCGCATTTGGTTTGCCAGCCCCAACTTGCGCCTGCGGGCCAGCACTGTCAAGCGGTTCGGCGGCTTCAGCATGGCCTCTTTCTGCTCAGAGGTGCGCAAACTCTCCGCCGGCCCTTCTCCCACCCCTACGGTGGCCGAATCCAGCCCTTTCCGCAGCTAGAGCTGTTTCTCCTCAACTGCAACGCGGGTTGTGCTATGCACCAAGTCTTGGATCTGGGGATTAACCTGCTCCACGCCAATCAACACCAGGCCGACCACAACCGGGAGCACTTTGATGCCTGGGGGGTGACCTGTCTGAACCTCATGAGCGCGCCGGGGGCGGGTAAGACCTCTTTGCTGGAGAAAACCGTGGCCGCTCTGGCTGACTCGCTGCGCCTGGCGGTGATCGAGGGGGACATGACGACCCAACTGGACGCGGAGCGGCTGCGTCGCTACGGGATCCCGGTGATCGCCATCAACACAGGGCGGGCCTGTCATTTGGATGCGGCCATGGTGGCCGGGGGCTTGCGGCAATTGGAAGCGCTACTGGATCCGCAGCAACTGGATTTGCTGCTGGTGGAAAATGTCGGCAACTTGGTCTGCCCGGCGGAGTTTGAGGTGGGGGAACACGCCAAGGTAGCCCTGCTCAGCGTCACAGAAGGGGAAGACAAGCCTCTCAAGTACCCGATTATGTTTCGAGAGGCGGATTGTCTACTGATCACCAAGGTGGATCTGGTTCCTGTCTTAGAGGTGGATTTGGAGCGGATCCAGGCCAACATCCGCGAGATCAACCCTTCTGTGCCGATTTTTTGTCTTTCTGCCAAGACGGGCGTCGGGCTGGAGCCCTGGCTGGGCTGGATCCGAGAGCAGATTCTCCTGGCCCAACGCCGACAGCAGCCGCAGTGAAGGGTATCATACTGGGCATCTGGCCGTGGAACTCTCCTCACCTGAGCTGGCCAGGCAGGGGATGAGTTAGCACCTCTGGCGGGTCAATTTCAGATAACGTGTGTGGATGGAAAATCCCGGCTATGGCCAATTTAAGCGACTTTGTACAGGGCATTGAGCAGTTGATCGAGCTGGCTCAGAAGCTGGATGAGAAAAAACAAAGTGGAGAACTGCGAACCGAAGTCCGCATCCAAACCCGTCCCCTGAGCAGTTCTATCCCCCCTTCCGGCTCCATCCCTCGCCGCCGCAGCCATGCCCAAACGGGGGATCCCCCCTGGAGCAGCGAGCCCCGAGTGGTGTCTGCAACCCGCTTTCAGGAACCATCCCAGGCTGCTGTGCCCGACTCGCCATCAACTTCTGCCGACCGCGCAGAGTCTTGGGCTGGGCCACGTCTCAAGGATGTGGGTGGGCTGAAAGAACAGTTGCAAATCCTGCGGGAGATGGTAGAGCTTCCCCTCAAGCGGCCCGATCTGCTGGCCAAGCTGGGATTGGATCCGCCCCGCGGGGTGTTGTTGGTGGGAGCCCCAGGCACCGGAAAAACCCTCACCGCCCGTGCCCTGGCCGAGAGCTTGGGGGTGAATTACATTGCCGTTGTTGGCCCGGAACTGATCGGCAAGTATTACGGCGAGGCGGAGGCGCGCCTGCGACAGCTTTTTGAAAAGGCGGCCAAATCGGCTCCCTGTCTGGTTTTTATTGACGAAATCGATGCCTTGGTGCCCAACCGCGCCACCGTCGAGGGGGAAGTGGAAAAACGCCTGGTGGCCCAAATGCTGGGGCTGATGGATGGATTTGTGGCCCAAAAAGGGATCGTGGTGCTGGCAGCCACCAATCGGCCCGAGGCTTTGGATCCGGCTCTGCGGCGACCGGGGCGCTTTGACCGGGAGGTGATCTTCAAGGTGCCGGATCGGGAGGGGCGGCGGGAGATCTTGGCCATCCACACCCGCGACATGCCCTTGGCGGAGGATGTGGATCTGGACAGCTTGGCGGATCAGACCTTGGGCTTTGTGGGGGCAGATCTGCGGGGGTTGTGTCAGGCGGCAGCCTATGCGGCTTTGCGGCGGCAGGTGCCCGATTTGGGATCCCCCATCCCCGACTCGTTGACGGTCTCGGCGGCAGATTTTCAACAGGCTCTGCAACAGGTGAAGCCGGCGGTGCTGCGCTCGGTGGAGATCGAATCCCCACAGGTGAGCTGGGATCAAATTGGCGGTTTGGATCACGCCAAGCAGATTTTGCAAGAGGCCATCGAGGGATCCCTGCTTCACCCTGAGTTGTACGAGCAGGCTCAGGCCCAAGCGCCCAAGGGCATCCTCCTCAGCGGCCCCCCTGGCACTGGCAAAACCCTGTTGGCCAAAGCCATCGCTTCCCAGGCCAAGGCTAACTTCATTGCCGTCTCCGGCCCGGAGCTCTTGAGCAAATGGGTGGGATCCTCCGAGCAGGCGGTACGGGAACTTTTTGCCCGCGCCCGCCAATGCGCCCCCTGTGTCATCTTCATCGACGAGATCGATACCCTGGCCCCGGCGCGAGGCAGCTACTCCGGGGATAGTGGGGTCAGCGACCGCGTTCTGGGGCAACTGCTGGCAGAGCTGGACGGGATCCGCCCCAGCCAAGGGGTATTGGTGGTGGCCGCCACCAACCGCAAGGCCAGTTTGGATCCCGCCCTCACCCGGGCCGGCAGGTTGGAGCTGCACTTGAGCGTGGAGCTGCCAGATCGCAACGGGAGACGGGAAATTTTGGCGGTTCACAACCGCAAGCGTCCCCTGGGGCCCGATGTGGATTTGCAAGGGTGGGCTGAGCAAACCGAAGGTTGGAGTGGTGCCGACCTCGCCCTGCTCAGCAACCGCGCCGCCATCGCTGCCATTCGTCGCCACCGGGCCACCTCAGAGTCGGTGGATGCCAAAACCCTGGTCATCCAACAGGAAGACTTCTGTCGGGCCTTTGCCGAGCTGCAGCAGCAACGCCAAGCCGGCTGACCAGGAAAACCGGGTTCGGCGCTCCGCGCTGCTAAAACGAACAAGCCCCGACTTACCGCTACGCGGTTCGCCTTGGCGGGCCGTAGGCCTTAGCAAGCCAGTAGGGCGGCTTTTGCTTTATCGCTACGCGATGCTTTCGCGAACGCCTCTGGTGGCACAGAGCGCTATGATCTTTCTCGAGGCACTGGTGAAAGTCAGTGTATTGCGTCCGGAGCTGAAGTCAGCGACTTTCCCACAGTTGCACCAGTTGGCTTTGGCCTCTGGAGAATTGTATTTCAGAGCCCTCGTCGCCTTTTGGCGCGTGGTGCGCAAGAAAGGTCTGTGGCTCAAACCCACCGGCCTCCTGCGCTGGTTCCCCAACACCTCAGAGAATGAGCTCCATGCCCATAGCGCTGTTCGCCTCTGGCGGCGCGGAGCGCTTGAAAGAATCCCCTGCTTTTAGGGGGGAATGTCAACTCCTCTTCGGCAAATCTCCATGGCCAGGATCAACGACCATTTCCTTAAGCTCAAAGCCGGCTATCTTTTCCCTGAAATTGCCCGACGGGTACAATCCTTTGCCGCCGCCCATCCCGAAGCTCAGATCATCAAAATGGGGATTGGCGATGTCACCGAGCCGCTGCCGGAAGCCTGTCGGACAGCCATGATCCGGGCGGTGGAAGAGATGGGGGAACGGGCCACCTTCCGCGGCTATGGGCCAGAACAAGGCTATGAGTGGCTGCGCCAGGCCATTGCCCAGCACGACTTCCAAGCTCGCAACTGCGATATCGATGCTTCCGAGATCTTCGTCTCCGATGGCTCCAAGTGCGACTGCGGCAACATCCTGGATATCCTCGGCCACGACAACACCATTGCCATCACGGATCCCGTCTATCCGGTTTATGTGGACACCAACGTGATGGCGGGCCATACAGGGCCAGCCAACGAACGCGGCGAATATGAGGGCCTAGTCTATCTGCCCATCACCGCCGAAAATCACTTCACCGCCAGCCTGCCCAGCCAAAAGGTGGATGTGATCTACCTCTGCTTCCCCAATAACCCCACAGGTGCAGTGGCCACGCGGGAGCATCTGCAGAACTGGGTGGACTATGCCCGTGCCCACAACTCCTTGATCCTGTTCGACGCCGCCTACGAAGCTTACATCACCGAGCCTGGGATCCCCCACTCCATCTACGAGATTCCGGGGGCGCGGGAATGCGCTATTGAGTTCCGCTCCTTTTCCAAAACCGCTGGGTTTACCGGCACCCGCTGCGCCTTTACGGTAGTGCCCAAGTCTGTGCGGGGGCAAGCTGCCGATGGATCCTGGGTGGATCTGTGGAGCTTGTGGTATCGCCGCCAATCCACCAAGTTCAACGGGGTGTCCTACATTGTGCAACGAGGGGCAGAGGCAGTTTATTCCGAAGCGGGGCAGGCGCAGGTGCGAGGTCTGGTGCAGTTTTACCTGGAAAATGCCCGCATCATTCGCGAGCAATTGGCCGAGGTGGGGATCCAAGTCTATGGCGGCGTGAATGCCCCCTACGTCTGGGTGAAAACACCCGCTGGGCTGAGCAGTTGGGAGTTTTTCGACAAGCTGTTGCACACCTGCCATGTGGTGGGTACCCCCGGCTCTGGCTTCGGCAGCGCCGGAGAGGGCTATCTGCGCCTGTCAGCTTTCAACAGCCGCGCCAACGTGGAAGAGGCGATGCGCCGCATCGGCAGCGTGTTTGCGGGGGCTGGAGCCGTTGGTTAATTGGGTCTTGACTCTGGGATCAATCCTGAACGGGAACCACCTGCTGGGTTTGGGCAGATCGCTCGGCTGCCTCGGCCACTGCCAGGGCGTGGAGCATGTTTTCGGTATTGATGTAGAGGGGTCTGCCGTGGCGCAGGTGATCCAGCACCATGCGGGTGTCTTGCTCGAAGAGGCCGTGGCGGGATCCCGTCTCTAGAGAATGGGCGCTGCCGGGCCGCAACAACATTGCCTCTTCGCCGTTGATCAACAGGCCCCCCCGTTGGCCGTGAAACTCCAACAGCCGTTGGGAACACCACAGGGATTCCCCCTTGCCATACGTCAACACCGCCAGCAACCCATTGGCAAAACTCAGTTGGGCTGTGCAGTAGCAACTGCTGTAGCGGTGGGGCAGGTCCGGCCCGTCGTAGCGCAGTTGGCAGCTCACCCGTTCCACCTTGCCCAACAAGTCCACCAAGCGGTGGATGCGAGAAACAGCCCCTATGAGAGGGAAGCCAAACAACTCAGGCCGATAGGTCCAGCGGTCGGGGGCGGGGTGGGCGGCGGTGAGGGTAATGTAGCGGACGGCAAAGAGCTTGCCCAGCCCTTCCAGCTCTCGTTTCAGCAACAGGTGGACGCCGCTGATCAGCTCAATGTGTTCGACGTGCAGCAGCACCTGCCGCTCGGCTGCCAATTGCACCAAAGAACGTGCTTCAGCAGCGCTCAAGGCAAGGGGATATTCCACGACGGTGTGGATCCCGGCCTCCAGAGCAGCACGGGCCATGGCGGCATGATCCCGATTGATGGTGCTGACAAAGACCAGATCCAGCCGGTGATCCTGGAGCAGAGCAGGCCAATCTGGACAGGCCACCGCCCCAAATTCAGCCGCAAAGGAGCTTGCCCGCTCTGGATGTCGACCGGCAATCGCCACAACCTGCGCTCGGCCATCCTTGCTCACTGCCTCAGCCCGTGAGCGAGCGGCATAGCCAGTGCCGATGATCCCCACCCGCAAGGTCTGTTCCCTCCCCTCGCCTAGCCCTGTCTTCAGCATCACACAGCAGGGATCCTTTGTACCACCCGGCAATCCGGATCTCGCTCCGCCTAGGTTTGCCGGAAAACTCCTGCTGCACCCTTTGATTTTGTGCCTACCTCACAGAGCTGTTCGCCGGTGGGGATCCCATGGGCGTTAGGAAGAAGCTGCTGCTTCAACCTCTTGGGGTTGCGGCGAGGAAAGCGGAAAATGCCGCTCCAACAAAGCCGGGATCCCCTGGGGGGAAACGCCGCTATAACGAGCCTTGTCGGGCATAAACACCACATGGGGGCCCCGTTTACAATCTTTCATGCAGCCCACCCCCTGCACGCAAATCGAACCGGAGTAGGCGGCCAAATGGGAGTTCAAGGCTTGCATCACCGCTCCGGCCCCCCGCCGATAACAGTCGGATTTCTGGCAGACCAGCACCTTACCTTTGACCTTTGGGACAACCGGCTCCGTCTCACCCCCGGAAGCTGGAGCTGTCGTCAAAGACATACCCTCCGCCTTCTCTCCGAGGGGAACCACCCGGTAAAGCACCCATTTTTCTCGCCCTTTGTGCAGATCCACTTCTCGCTCCCCCGAGATCTGCACCGCATCGCCAGGTTTGAGGGTGCGGTAAAGGGCAGAACGCAGGGGCTTGGGGATCTTGCCGGAAAAAACGTCCGCTCCGGCTTGCCAACGCAGGTACTTGAGCTTGCCGTCTTTATCGGGAAGAAATCCCAAAAACCGGCCTTCCGACTCAAAGGGGATCCCTTGCTTAGGAAACTTGCTCATCTTGACCCCCAGCCTCCGTGTTGAGCTGCCAACAAGCCTCTAGGCCATCCAATAGCTCCTGTCGTCGCGCTGTGTGCTGACGGATCACGCTGCGCACCTGTAGAACGGCCAACGGAGTACTCGCCTCCACCCGCAGACGGCCATCTCCCGTACAAACTGCCGGGATCCCCAATTCCACTAACCGCCGACCGATGCGCCAGCGCTCGCCCAGAGGAATATCCAAAAGATAACCGCGCTCAGAGTCCAGAAAGGCGGGGTTCATGGCCGGGATCAGCACCTCAGAGGTAAAGAATGGCAGAGAAATGAAACAGATTCTCAATAGCTTTTCAAAAAAAAGCCAGAGGTCGGAAACCAGGCAGGCTCAAGCCCACCTGTGGACCTTCTGGCTAGGCTCTGCTGTTCATCAAGCCGAACACCAGGCTGTCGTTGGCCAGGAAGTGATGGAGATGGAAGGCGCGATCCTCTGTCTTCAACAGGATCTGCTCGTAGAGGTAGCGGGTGGCCCGATCCCCAAGGCTCTCCGCCTGGGCTGCCTGCCGCCGCAGCAGATCGATGATGGCCTGCTCTGCCGCCAGGTCGTTCATCAACATTTGCCGTGCCTCAAAAGCTCCATCTGGCTCAGGGGTAAAGCAGCAAAGCTGGGCCAAGGTGGCAAAGCTGGCTACCGGCACACCTCCCAGCCCTTCTAGGCGTTCTCCCAGGTCGTGGACATGCTCCCTCGCCTGCTCGTAGTGATCTTTGAAGAGTTGGTGCAGCGGATAGAACTCAGTGCCTTCTACCACGAAGTGATGCTTCTGGTACTGCAAGTACAGCCCCTGAAAGCTGGCCAGCAGGGCGTTCATCCCCTCGCAAACCGGCTGGGTTACCTCGGTGCCGAGCAGGACGGGATTGTCGCGCACGCTGTTGAAAGACTGGCGCAGGGTTGAAGTTTCGGACATAAAACTCTCCAGCACAAGTTAAAAGGAGCTGTGAATCCTAGAGCGCCCGCCACAACGGGCCTGGGATCCCTGGGTGTTTGCCTCCAAATCTAGCATAGTGCAGAAAATGGCTCTTGTGAATAACTCTCAATAAACCCGTTGTTGCGGATCCCGCTGAGCGGGATCAGGGCGCGGACAGATTTGCTCTTTGCTGGGGCAGTCTCCTGTATAGGAAGAAACTTGGCGGTAGGATCCCCCCTGGGCTACCCTTGTGGGGCTATCAGCCTCGAGGAAGCCAGAGCAAGAAGCATGTCTCAGAAAAGCCCATCCCTTCTGGACAAACTGATTGACCTAACCCGCCAAACGGTTGACCGTGCCCGAAGCAGCCCAGAAGTTTTTGAATCTCTGTGGAAGTGGCTGTCTCAGAAGGAGAGCTTCCCAGAAGCGCAGGCAGAGTTGGGCCGCTGCAACGTCATGGTGATTGGCAAAACGGGGGTAGGCAAAAGTACCCTGGTCAATGCTGTTTTCAAAGATGAGCTGGCCAAAACCGGTGTCGGCGAGCCTGTTACCCGTCATATTCGCAAATACTCCAAGCAAGACTGCCCGATCACCATTTACGACACACCGGGGATGGAATTGGCAAATACCGAGATCTGCCTAGAGGTGGCCAAGCTTATTGAAGAGCTGCGTTTTCAGGAACCCGAGCATCACATTCACGTGATCTGGTACTGCATTCATCATGAGCTGAAGCGCCTAGAGGAAACCGAGCGAGAATGGCTGAAGGAGTTGGATCTGAAAAGTGTGCCGGTCATCCTGGTTTTAACTCAGTGCCTGGAATACTCTGACCCTGAAGAAAGTGAGTTTTATAGGTACCTGCAGGGCCAAAACCTGCCCGTCAAATACATCGTTCCTGTCTTGGCTCGCGACAAAGTCATCAACCGGCAAATCACCATTCCTTCTCATGGACTGGAGGAGTTGATTGGCTGCACTGTGGAGCTGCTGCCGGAGATTGCCCGTCTTGCCTTTATTCAACAGCAATTGCTGCGGGTCGATTTGAAAGCCGATGCCGCTTTTAAGTATGTGTCGGGGTATGTGGCCAGTGCAGCGTTTATCGGGGCAGCTCCCCTTCCCTTTGCCGATGCACCTCTATTGGTGGCTGCTCAAATCGGCATGATTGCCAATATCAGCTTTATTTTTGGTTACAAGGCTTCCCCTGAATTTTACTACTCCTTGATGGCGGCTTTGGCGGGCACTGGGGCAGCAACACTAACCGGACGGTCTATTGTCTCGAACTTGCTGAAGTTGCTTCCCGGCGCGGGACCCATTGCAGGCGGCATTATCCAATCCACCACAGCAGCCACCCTAACCCTTTCCCTTGGCTTGGCCTACATTGAGCTCATGAAAGCCATCGCCTGCGCCAAAATCAAAGGGATTCAGCTATCTCAGTCGGAGATTCAAGACATCTTTGTGCGAGAGTATCGAGAATATATGAATTCCAAACGCCGCACCCTCAAAAGTGAGGACTGGGCGTAATTTCTCCCTAACTTATTTACCCAGACTTTTGGACGTGCATCGCGCCTGGGTTGCAAACGGGATGGGCTGCCGAGGTCTTGAACCCAAAAGTTCCCTGCACTAAATAAAGAGGTCGTCCCTTCACCTCTTCAAAAATGCGGCCTAAGTATTCCCCAATCACGCCCAGGCTGATCAATTGGATCCCGCCCAGGAACAAAGTCATCACCGCCAAAGAAGCATAGCCGGGCACATCGGATCCAAACAGCAAGGTACGGATGATCAGAAAAAGACCGTAGAGCAAAGCCAGCACGGAAATCCCCAGACCCAAATAGCTCCACACCCGCAAGGGCCAGGAGCTGAAGGAGGTGATCCCTTCCAAGGCCAGGTTCCAGAGCCGCCAATAGTTCCACTGGGTTTTGCCGCGAAAACGGGGAGCCCGATCGTAAAAGATGGCCACCTGACGATAGCCCACCCAGGCAAAGATCCCTTTCATAAAGCGGGTGCGCTCCCGCAGTTGCTTAATCGCCTCCACCACCTGCCGATCCAGCAGCCGAAAATCTCCTGTATTGCGCGGGATCCGCACCTGGCTGAGTTGATCGATCACCCAATAAAACCCGTTGGCAGTCAAGCGTTTCAGCCAGCTTTCCCCTTGGCGGCTGCGACGCACTGCATAAACCACCTGATAGCCTTGCCGCCACTGCTGCAGCATCTCCGGGATCAGCTCTGGCGGATCTTGCAGGTCGGCATCGATGGGAACGACAGCGTTGCCAGAGGCGTGATCGAGGCCGGCGGTGAGGGCGATCTCCTTGCCAAAACACCGGGAAAGGTTCACCACTTTGATACGGGGATCCCGACGATGGAAGGCAATGAGCTTTTCCAGCGTGTTGTCTTGGCTGCCATCGTTGACACAAATGATCTCGTAGGGAATCCCTAAAGGATCCAAGGTCTGCCGCAGACGCTCAAACAGGTGTTCCAGGTTGTCCGCCTCATTTTTGCAGGGGACAACAACCGATAATTCAACCAACTCAACCGGGGGCTCAGACAACATCGAGAGGTGTCAGAAAACAATGAGGATCCCGTAGTTGGCCATCATTTTGCCATTAGGGGGTGGCCGACATCTCCGCCACAATCGAGCGCAGCTCATCCTCTGAGATGCGATAAACCTCGTTGCAAAAGTGGCAAACTGCCTCTGCCCCCTTATCGGTGTGGATCATATCGAGCAATTCGTCCCGCCCCAACATGCGCAGAGCCCCCTTCACTCGGTCGGAATTGCACTTGCAGTAGAAGCGGATGGTGCGCATTTCCGGCGCAATTTTCAGATCCAAGTCGCCCAGGCAGATTTGCAACAGCTCCCGCAAGCCGCCGCCACCAGCCAACATCGGGCTAAATTCTTCCACTTTGGCCAAACGGGCTTCCATCTCTGGGATCAGACTGGCCGGCGCCCCTGGCATCAGCTGCAACAACACTCCGCCGGCGGCGCGTACCCGCTGTGAGTCGAGATTTACTCCCAGAAGGACTGCCGAGGGAATCTGCTCTGAGGAGGAGAGGTAGTAGGTGATGTCGTCTCCCACCTCTCCCGAAACCAGCTCCACCGCGCTGGTGTAAGGCTGGCCATACCCCAGATCCCGCAGCACATGGAGGTAGCCATAGCGCCCAACGGCTTGGCCCACATCCAACTTGCTCTCGGCAGTGAGAGGAAGCTCAATGGCGGGGTTGCTCACATACCCGCGTACCGTGCCATCCAAGCCGGCATCCACCCAGATGTTGCCCAAGGGGCCATTCCCTTTCAGTTGCAGGTTAATCCGCGCCTGGCGTCGCTTCAAGTTGGCCGCCAGCAACAGGGCTGCGCTCATGGCCCGCCCCAAGGCCACTGTCGCCACATAGGAGAGCTTGTGCCGCTCCCTTGCCTCTTGTACCGCCTGGGTGGCCACCAAGCCCACCACTCGGATTTTGCCTTCTGCCGCCGTGGCCCGGATGAGGTGATCCGGCAGAGATGAGGGCGTACCCTCAGAAATACCTTTCGCTCGCTTCAATCGTTCTGACCCAGAGGCATCCGTCATCGCAACCTCAACGCATGTCTTAAACCAAGCCTGCAGGGATCCCCTGGCGACTCAGCCTTCATTCTAAGTGAGTCTAAGTGAGATTGTAGCCCCTCTCTTGCCGGACTTTGGGGAGGGAACTGCCCTGTCGGGGCGGGAATGGGACTGTCCCTTTTCTGGGAGAGATTTTAAGAAGTGTGAAGATCTGAGATGGCAGACGGCAAGCATATCGGAAAATAACTTGCGGGTATGCTCGTCATACTCTTTAAAAAATCGACTTGAGGATGGATATCCATGAGTGTTGTTACGAAATCGATTGTGAACGCGGACGCGGAGGCCCGCTACCTCAGCCCGGGGGAACTGGATCGGATCAAGTCCTTTGTTGCCTCGGGTGAGAAGCGGTTGCGCATTGCTCAAGTCTTAACCGAGTCTCGTGAGCGCATCGTCAAACAAGCTGCCGACCAGCTCTTCCAGAAGCGCCCTGACATTGTCTCTCCGGGGGGCAATGCCTACGGGGAAGAGATGACGGCGACTTGCCTGCGGGATATGGACTACTACCTGCGCCTGATCACCTATGGTGTCATTGCCGGCGATGTCACCCCAATCGAAGAGATCGGCCTGGTGGGTGTTCGCGAGATGTACAACTCTTTGGGCACACCCATTCCGGCGGTGGCCGAGAGCATTCGTCAAATGAAGCAGGTGGCCATGGGTCTGCTCTCTCCTGACGATGCGGCTGAAGCCGGCTACTACTTCGACTTTGTGGTGGGGGCAATGAGCTAATCCCTCATTGTTTTTGCCGCACAACCCTTTGCTGTTCGTCGATTTGGATTTAGGAAGCTCATCATGCAAGACGCAATTACTGCTGTAATCAACAGCTACGATGTTCAAGGCAAGTATCTGGACAGCTCGGCCATGGAGAAGTTGAAAGCCTTCTTCGCCACAGGCGAGCTGCGGGTGCGGGCGGCTGCCACCATCGCGGCCAATGCCTCCACCATCGTCAAGGATGCTGCTGCCAAGGCGTTGCTGTACTCTGATCTCACCCGTCCTGGCGGCAACATGTACACCACCCGTCGCTATGCTGCCTGCATCCGCGACATGGACTACTACCTGCGCTACGCCACCTACGCCATGCTGGCCGGGGATCCCTCCATTCTGGACGAGCGGGTGCTGAACGGGCTCAAGGAGACCTACAATTCCCTGGGAGTGCCCATTGGGGCAACCATCCAGGCCATCCAAGCCATGAAAGAGGTAACTGCCGCTCTGGTGGGTGCTGAGGCCGGCAAGGAAATGGGGGTGTACTTCGATTACATCTGCTCTGGCCTGAGCTAACTCCCGGCGTCATTGCCTCAGGGGAGGTGCATTCTTCAACGAGCACGGCGGGCGATTTGCCACAGGGATCTGGTGTGCTAGCTGAAGTACGCGAGCTTTCTGGGGTGAGTCGCCTGTTTTGCTGGTCAAGATAGCCCATTTTGTTGTTGAGCGGGGATCCCATATCATGCGCATGTTTAAGATCACGGCCTGTGTGCCCAGCCAAACCCGGATTCGCACCCAGCGGGAGCTGCAAAATACCTACTTCACCAAACTGGTGCCCTACGACAACTGGTTTCGGGAGCAGCAGCGCATCCAGAAATCGGGTGGCCGCATCCTGAAGGTGGAGCTGGCCACGGGTAAGCCCGGGATGGACGTAGGACTGCTGTAGTTCCCCTATTCGTTCGTTCGTTGCTTTCCCTCGGATACTGAGAAATAGCCCTCTGCAGATCCGGTATGCCCAGCTCCAGAAGATTTGCCCTTGGGGTTGGGGTAGCGGGTCTGGCTATTTCGTGGGGGTAAGGACAGATGTCAACTGATGTGCCGACCCGGTTGGAGCCAATCATCGCTGCCCACAACCTGAGCAAGGTTTACCCGGTGGCCGTCAAGGATCCCGGAGTGGTTGGCACCCTGCGCCACTTTTTTCGCCGCACCTATCGCCACATCCCGGCAGTGCAGTCCGTGAGCTTTCAAGTTCAGCCGGGGGAGATGGTGGGATTTTTGGGGCCCAACGGGGCGGGCAAGACCACTACCCTCAAGATGTTGACTGGTTTGATCTATCCGTCCGGCGGCACGGTGCAAGTGGTGGGTCATGTGCCTTACCGCCGGGAGCCGGCGTTTTTGCGGCAGATCACCCTGGTGATGGGGCAGAAGCAGCAGCTCATTTGGGATCTGCCGGCAATGGACTCTTTGCGCATCAACGCTGCCGTTTACGAGATCCCTGAGAAGGAGTTTCGGGAGCGGGTGGGGGAGCTGGCGGAGCTGCTCGACCTAGAAAGCAAGCTGAAGCAACCAGTGCGCAAGCTTTCCTTGGGGGAGCGGATGAAGGCGGAGCTGTTGGCGGCTCTGTTGCACCGCCCGCAGATCTTGTTTTTGGACGAGCCCACCTTGGGGTTGGATGTCAACGCCCAGGCCGGTGTGCGGCAATTTCTGCGGGATTACAACCGCCGCTATGGAGCAACGGTGCTGTTGACCAGCCATTACATGGCCGATATTACTGCGCTGTGCCAACGGGTGCTGGTCATCAACGCGGGGCAGCTCATGTACGATGGCGACCTCGAGGCATTGCTGGAGCGCTTTGCCCCCTACCGAGAGGTGAGGTTGAAATTGGCTCGCCCTTGCCCTGTGGCCCAACTGCAGCCCTATGGAGAGGTGCGCACGGACGGGGATCCGGGCAGCTGTGAGGCGCGGCTGTGGGTGCAGCGGGAGCAGCTTACCCAGACGGTGGCCAAGCTCTTGGCAGAGCTGGATGTGCTGGATCTAACGGTAACCGACCCGCCCATCGAAGAAGTGATCGGGCGGGTGTTTGCGGATGGGATCCCTTCGGCCAGCCCATAGGGTCATTTGCAACAGGGTTAGGTTGAGCGTGGGCTCCCTTCTTCCCCAAGAGGAGAGGGGCTGGGGGTGAGGGTCAGCAGCGAAGGATCCCAGCTTTGTTGGAAATGACTGGGATTCCCTAACCCTTCCCTCAGATCTTCTGGGCAGCAGCCTCGCGCTGGTCAGCCGTCGAGCGTGCCGCGTGCAGCGCAGAGTAGAGCTTGTTGAGGGCATTCATGTAGGCTTGGGCCGAAGCGACGATGATGTCGGTGTTGGCGGCATGGCCGGAAAAGATGCGGTCTTCGTGGCGCAGGCGGATGGTGACTTCCCCAATGGCGTCGATGCCGGCAGTAACCGATTGGACAGAAAACTCGATTAACTTGTTGGGGATATTGACAATGCGGTTGATGGCCTTGTACACCGCATCCACCGGGCCTGTGCCCACGGCAGCGTCCACCCGCTCTTCCCCTTCCGGGGTTACCAGCCGCACCGTGGCAGTGGGAGCCTCTCGATTGCCACACACCACTTGGACATGCTCCAGGCGGTAGAGTTCGGGCACCGGGCGAGTTTCGTCGTTAACAATCGCTTCCAGATCCAGGTCGGAGATTTCTTTTTTCTTGTCAGCCAGCTCTTTGAAGCGCAAGAAGGCCTTGTTCAGATCCTGCTCTGACAGCTCGAACCCCAGTTCTTTGAGGCGGGTGCGAAAGGCGTTGCGGCCCGAGTGCTTGCCCAACACCAAGGTGCTCGATTGCAGGCCGATGGTCTGGGCATCCATGATCTCGTAGGTCTGGCGGTTCTTCAACATGCCGTCCTGGTGGATGCCAGATTCGTGGGCAAAGGCGTTGGAGCCGACGATAGCCTTGTTGGGCTGCACCAACATGCCGGTGAGGTTAGAGACCAGGCGGGAGGTGCGATAGATCTCCTGAGTTTTGATGTGGGTGAGGGGCTTCTCGGAGTCCACCGGCAGGCCGAAGTAGGGGTTGAAGTAGCTGCGCCGCACGTGCAGGGCCATCACCAACTCTTCCAGGGCTGTGTTGCCGGCCCGCTCACCAATGCCGTTGACCGTCACTTCCACCTGACGGGCGCCCTGCTTAATCGCTTCCAAGAAGTTGGCCACCGAGACGCCCAGATCGTCGTGGCCGTGCACAGAAAGGATCGCTTGCTTGATGTTGGGCACGTTCTCGCGGATGCCCTTGATCAGTTGGCCGAACTCCTCCGGCATGACGTAGCCGACGGTATCGGGGATGTTGATGGTTTTGGCCCCCGCCCGAATGGCCGCCTCGATGACCTGGTATAGGAACTCTGGGTCAGAGCGGGTGGCATCCATCATGGAAAACTCCACATCCTCCACGAAGGACTTGGCGTAGGCCACCATCTCTTCGGCAATTTGCAGCACCTCAGCGCGGGTTTTGCGCAACTGATACTTCAGGTGAATGTCGGAGGTGGAGATGAAGGTGTGGATGCGGGGCTTGGCAGCGGGCTTTAGGGCTGCAGCGGCTGCCTCAATGTCCGGCTTGAGGGCGCGGGCCAGGCTGCAAATCACGGGGCCATCGGGCGTTCCCACCTGCTCGGCCACTTTCTGCACAGCCTCGAAGTCACCGGGGCTGGCATAGGCAAACCCCGCTTCGATGATATCGACGCCCAGCCGGGCCAACTGCCGGGCAATGGCCAGCTTCTCTTCGGTGTTGAGGGTGGCGCCGGGGCACTGCTCCCCGTCTCGCAGGGTGGTGTCGAAAATGAGTACATGATCCAAGGCTTGGCCATCAAACCCGGCGACCGCGGCAGCATCCATAACGGTTACTGGGATAACGAAACACTACCTCATTATTCTGACATTAACTGGGACATTAACTGGCAGGGGTTCTAGCCTTGTTTGGGGAAGATTTGGGTGGGCTCTGTTGAGACGTCATTGGGCTTGGGTCTTGCAACCTTTCCCCTGGGATCCCCAGCGGCGGCAGGAGATGGGGGAAGGCAGATCCCGAAGGCGCAGGCGAGCAGTTGTTCATACTCTTTCTCATCCCTGAGAGGGCGTTCCCAGCGGCCTTCTGGGGTGGTCTCGATCCACTTAAAAGAGCCATTGGCGCGGGCGGTGAGGGTGACCCGTCCGGTCGGAGTGGCTAGGGTGCAAAGGCGCAGCCGGGTAAACATCGATTCTGGCGAAGTTTGGTGAAAGTGGCACATGGGCTCGAACTCCTGCAGGGAGCGTGGGATCCGATCCAGAAGAAATAGAGTTTTCCAGGTGCGATCCGGCTGTTCCTGCTGAATGAGCCAATAACGGCAAGCAGTGGGATCCCCTGGCCAAGGGGTGAGGCGGTAGCGTCCTTCAGCCTGGGCCTGAACCCCAGGATCCCCCAGCCGCAGCGGTTCGCGAAAGGCATCCCCATACCCCACATCTGCCAGCCAGGCTGTATCGCCAATGTTCACCTGCACAGCCAAGTGGTCGCACTCAGGCCCAAAGCGGACATCGAACTCCGACCGGCTCACCTGTCCTGAGAGTAGGTGTACCGAAAACCCCATCCCCTGCAGGGCAGCGGCCAGCAGGCTGTTCAGCTCGAAGCAAAACCCACCCCGCCGCTCCCGGACGATTTTTTGGAACAAGAAATCCCGCTCCAGGCGAATGGCACGACCCCGATGAATGTCCAGATTTTCAAACGGCACCCGCAGCAGGTGGGCTAGGTGGATCTGGCGGAGGGTTTGCAGGGTGGGCTGGGTGGAGCCAACGTAGCCGATCCGATCCAAGTAGGCCCTGATTTGGGAGGGGGTCAGTGGCTCTAGCATCAGCACAGAAGCCGGTTGGCTGCCAAGCAAGCTTTTGGCCTACCCTAGCCTTGCCCCGGATCCCCGGCCAGAGCTAAAAGAACAGTTTTGTTTGGGCGACGCCCCAACCCCTCACCGGGATCTAGGAGGCGGGTATTTTTTCGCTTCTCCAGAGCCGATTTTTCTGGGGTTGTGGGGATCCCTGATGGCCAGGATATGGGCAGAGGATTCTGGTGGACAAACCGGCCAAAGATTGCCCAAGATTGTCCACAAGATCGTTCAAAGCAGGTGGGAGCACTGTCGATGGTTGCTGCCCAAAATCCAGCCCCCGATGAGCTTTTTTCCATCACGCTGAAGCTCTTTGCCATCTATCAAGAAGTGATCGGACAAACTGAAATGTGCCTGCAGGTGAGCCCCGGTACCACCGTCGGGCAACTGTGCGATCAACTGATCCAGCGCTACCCCAGCTTAGCTCCTTGGCGCTCCCAAACGCGCTTCGGTCTCAACCTCAATTTTGTAGCTGCCGACACTCCCCTATCGGCGGGAGACGAAGTCGTTCTGATCCCTCCGGTCAGCGGGGGCTGAAAAGGAGCAAAAGGAGAATGCTACGATAGCGGCAAGAAAAAAAGAAGGCGAAGCGTTACATGGCAGAATACACTCGGTCGATTTCCTTTTATGGGCGGGAAATTGACATCAATATTGGGCTGATGGCCCCCCAGGCAGGGTGTGGGGTTTGGCTGACTTCGGGCGAAACCTCGATTTTGGTTACCGCCACACGGCAGCCAGGCCGGCCTGGCGTTGATTTTATGCCCTTGTTGGTCGATTACGAAGAGCGCCTCTACGCAGCGGGGCGGATCCCAGGGGGATATCTGCGGCGAGAAGGCCGGCCACCGGAACGGGCCACTTTGATCTCTCGCTTAATAGACCGACCCATTCGTCCGTTGTTCCCGGAATGGCTGCGGGATGATGTGCAGGTGGTGGCCACCACCCTCTCGGTGGACGATACGGTGCCGCCCGATGTGTTGTGTATTTTGGGAGCCTCGTTAGCCATTCACGGCGCTCGCATCCCCTTCAATGGCCCCGTGGCGGCGGTGCGGGTGGGCTTGGTCAAGGATGAATTTATCCTCAACCCCACCTATGCCGAAATTGAGGCGGGCGATCTGGATCTGGTGGTGGCCGGCTGTGCCGATGGCGTGATCATGGTGGAAGCCGGGGCCAACCAACTGCCGGAAAAGGATGTGGTGGAGGCCATCGAGTTTGGTTTTGAGGCCATCCAGGAGCTGCTCAAAGCCCAACAGCAAGTCCTGGCGGATCTCAACATCACCCCGGTAGAGCTGCCCCCTCCCCCCAAAAACGAGGAGCTGATTGCCTTTGTAGAAGAGCAGGCTCAGGAGGGCATTCGCTCCATTCTCAGGCAGTTTTTGGACAAGACCAGCCGGGAACAGCAACTGGAGGAGCTCAAGGCCAAGCTGGAGGCCCAAATCCAGGAACGGCCAGAGGGGGATCCCTTGCGGCTCTATCTTCTGGAAAACCCCAAAGAGTTGGACAACCAGTTCAAGGCTCTGCTCAAGAAGCTGATGCGCCAGCAAATCCTGCAAGAGGGGGTGCGGGTGGATGGACGCAAGCTGGACGAGGTGCGACCGGTCTCTTGCCGGGTGGGTTTGATCCCAAGGGTGCACGGCAGTGCCTTGTTCAATCGCGGCCTCACCCAAGTCCTTTCCATTACCACCCTCGGCACCCCCGGCGATGCCCAGGAGCTGGACGACTTGCACCCGGTGGATGAGAAGCGCTACATGCACCACTACAATTTTCCGGGCTTTTCGGTGGGAGAAACGCGGCCTTCACGCTCGCCGGGACGGCGGGAGATCGGTCATGGGGCGCTGGCGGAGCGGGCCTTGGTGCCGGTGCTGCCCAAGGAAGAGGAGTTTCCCTATGTGGTGAGGGTGGTCTCGGAAGTGCTCTCCTCCAACGGCTCCACCTCGATGGGATCCGTCTGTGGCTCCACTCTTTCCCTAATGGATGCCGGGGTGCCGATCAAAGCGCCGGTCAGCGGGGTGGCCATGGGCCTTATTAAGGAGGGAGATGAGGTGCGCATCCTCACCGACATCCAGGGGATCGAGGACTTTCTGGGCGACATGGACTTCAAGGTGGCCGGTACGCGGGCGGGGATCACCGCTCTGCAAATGGACATGAAAATCACCGGCATCACCGTTGACGTGGTGGAGCAGGCCATTCGGCAAGCCAAGGCCGGGCGCGAGTTCATCCTCGACAAGATGCTGGAGACGATTGCTGCGCCTCGACCCCAGTTGGCCAAAACGGCTCCCCGTCTGCTCACGTTCAAGGTGGATCCGGAGGACATCGGCAAGATCATCGGCCCCGGTGGCAAGACCGTGCGCGGCATCACCGAAGCGACAGGGGCCAAGGTGGACATCAGCGACGACGGCACAATCACCGTGTCTTCCTCGGTGGGCGGCCAGGCGGAGGCGGCGCGGGCGATGATCGAAAATCTGGTGCGGCGGGTGGAAGAGGGGCAAGTGTATTTGGGCAAGGTGACCCGCATCATCCCCATCGGCGCTTTTGTGGAGTTTTTGCCCGGCAAAGAGGGCATGATCCACATTTCGCAACTGGCGGAGTACCGCGTCGGCAGGGTGGAAGACGAGGTGGCTGTGGAAGATGAGGTGGTGGTCAAGGTGCGCAGCATCGATCACAAAGGCCGTATCAACCTCACTCGCCTCGGCATTAGCCCTGAGGAAGCAGCGCGGGTGCGCAACCATCACCACTGAGGCTGCGGTTTTCCCCCAGCAACGGGGGCCTCGGCAGCTGCCAGAATGGCAACTAGCTCCGCGTCTGCAGTGCCGTTCGCGTCGGGGTTGCGGAGCACTTTGCAGTATGCCGGATTCTATCCCCCACTTGCTCGCTGGCCAAAGCCCTACTTCTCCGGCTCGACCATCCCCCTCCCGGCGACGGCTGGGCTGGGCCTTGGCTTGGGGCTTGGGTTGGGCTGCTCTGCTTAACCTTTCCGCTCAGCATCCTTTGTTGGTGCGGATGGAGAGCGACGCCCAGGAGTGGCTGTACGCTTGGCGTGGCCCTCAGCAGCCTTCTCCCGAGGTGGTGATCGTCGGCATTGATGGTCGTATAGGACTCGATCGCGACAGCGGTGCGGAGCACGTTCCCGCTAACGGGAACAGCGGACAGGGGGAAAGCAATGGCCGCACCAGTGGTGCAGAGCACCTTGGCCAACATCAAGTTGACTTCCTTCTGGAACGGGCCAACTACGCCGGCCTGACGTTGCGTCTACTGGAAGAAGCTGAGGCCAGGGTGGTGGTGCTAAACCTGCCCAGCAGCTTTGTGGTACCTCAAAACCTGGGCAACGAGAACTTAGATGCCCCTCTGCGTCAGGTGGTGCAGCGCTACCCAGATCGCTTGGTCCTGGCCACCCGCAGCAGCGAGAGCTTTGGCCGCTCCGAGATTAACATCTACAACCATTTTCTGCCCTTCTCTTCTCTGCGGCTGGAGTACCTGGTGCCGCCAGAGCATGTGCAGGGGGTGGTGCAATATCGGGTGGATAGGGCCGGGATCCTGCGCCAGGCCCAGTTGCGGGGGCTCTACCTGCGCCGCGACAGCCAAGAGGAGCAGATGTTCGCCTCGGTCGAGGCTCTGGCTTTTGCCAAATACGACCCGGAGCGGGCCAGCCGCTGGTTTCGAGAACGGGGTTTGCAGCCGATTCAATTCAACCCCCTCGGCTCCCAGCACGGGATCCCCATCATCCCCATCGAACGGGTTTGCCCTCCAGCTGTTCTCCAGGCAGGATCCGGGTCTGTTGCCCCGATGATCAACCCCAGCCAAGCCTGCCGCGGCCAAGAAGGGATCCCTCCCCTCGATCCCGAAGTTGCCGACCAATTGCGGGACAAAATTGTCCTGGTGGGTTTTGTGGGCGGCTACCCCGAAACCTTCCCAGTGCGGACTGCGGATGGATCCCAGATTGCGGCGGTGGAGCTGCAGGCGCAAGTCCTCTCCAGCCTGCTCACCGGGGAGGTCTACCAATCCGTGCCGGGGGGGGTGGCGGTTGCGGTGGTTTTGCTGCTGGGAGTGGGAACGGGACTGCTTTTGGTGCTTTATCGTCCCCCCCTACGTTCGCGTCAGCGGTGCGGAGCACTTTTGAGCCCTTGGGGCTGGAAGCAACAGCAGTTTCTCCTGCGGCCTGTGGTGGGGCTTGCCGTTTACGAAGGGTGGGCTGTGGCCCAGTTTCTACTGGGGCGTTGGGTTTGGCCTCTCGTCTTGCCGGCCCTGGCCAGTGGGCTAACGGGGGTGAGCCTGCTGCTCACTTTGGTCATTGTGGAGAATCAGGAGCGGCTCTTGGCCCAACAGCAGGAATTGGAGCGTCTGCGTCGGGCCGAACAGGAGGCAGCTATCGACCAAGCCCGCAAGTTGCTTTACCGGGTAGCCACCGACATTCACGATCGGGAGCTGCAGGAGTTGAAGGTGGTGATGGACGACTTGGAGAGCTTGCAATGGCAGCAGCAGCAAGGCAGGTCGCCCGACCCCACCGTCTACGACCACCTGCTCGAGCAACTGGAGAGGATCGGACGCGGGATCCGGAATCAGCTCAACGATGTGCGCACTCTAGCTGCCAAGCTGCGCATCTCCCCCAGCTTGCGAGAGGGGTTGCATCGCGGCATCGAGATCTATCTGGACGAGCTGATCCAAGCGGGCAGCCTGACGCTGTCTGTGGAGCGCCAACTGCAACCTCTGCAGGAGCCCAACACCGGCGAGTGGCTTGATCAGCGAGAAGACATCTTGCGCTTCTTGCGAGAGGCCATCGGCAATGTCATCGCCCACGTGCAACCCCCCAAAGGCAATGCTTCCTTTGTCAGAGTGTCGCTGGCCCAAACGAATCGCCACTGCTGCCTTTCTGTGGTCAATGACGGTATCGAGTACGCTCCCAGCCTCAGCGGCGGCTACGGCAGCAAGGCCATGAACACCATCGCCCGCTATCTACCCAAGGGATCCTGGCATCGCACCCGCACCCCAGAAGGCCATACCCATGTCGAGCTGCACTGGGAGATGCCGCTCTGAAAGACCTACACAGCACTGAACAGAACAGATTTTTGCTCAGCGCTGTTGCTTTCTTCCTGCTTCAGCAACCCTTGACTAGCGGTAGGTTTTAGACCTACCACCCCGCCAGAGGAGTCTCCACAGGCGTTAGTTCCCCCAGAGCTTGGGGTACATTTCAAACGGTAGCTGGGGTCTAGAAACATAAACCTAACTACCCGCTCTCTGCACACTCGCACAACTGCCTAGCGTTTGCACATCAGGTTGTAGAGAACTGTGCAGCAAAGTGAGGACTCCGTCCCACTATCGCGAACAGTCAATCGGCGATTAGAGACAGCCCTCTTCCTAGGAAGCGTTCTTTGGCTTATCGGCCCAGGGATTGCAGCCAGCCGAGCAGGGTGGTACCGGACAGAGCTTCAAACAGGATCAGGGCAACAAAGCCGATCATTGCCAAACGCCCGTTCAAGCGCTCTGCATATTCGGTGAAGCCCACGCGGGGGGTGCTGTCCACATACATTTCCGGCTCGATGGCGTAGTTGTTCAGCCGACCACCTTCTTCGACGACAACGGAGCGATATCGGGTCATAGGGTTCTCCTTGTGCTTTCTTCACCAGCGTAGCTCGCTTTGCATAGGATTGTAAAGTTTTATTTACAACGTTGTTGACGCCCAATGTTCCGAGCTGCCGGGCAGAGTTCAACCAGGCCAGGAACAGCCTGTAAGCAGGGTTGTGGCTCTTGTCCCAGTACAGGGGAGCTGATAATAGCAAGGGGACTGGAGGACAACCATGTCGGTGCTGGAACAGTTAAATATGCTGCTGGATGGCCAGCCGGTGGCCAGCTTGGCGGTGCTGGAGCAGGGATCCCCGGCGGTGTCGTTGGTGCCTTTTGTGGTACAGCGGGATCCCTTGCG
Source organism: Synechococcus sp. W55.1 (assembly GCF_047461655.1). Taxonomy (NCBI): domain Bacteria; kingdom Bacillati; phylum Cyanobacteriota; class Cyanophyceae; order Synechococcales; family Synechococcaceae; genus Synechococcus; species Synechococcus sp. W55.1. The sequence goes on along the minus strand of NZ_JANSHN010000003.1, from coordinate 52,187 downwards.
CTTTGCCATTGTCATCAGCGATCTTTCTGCCCACACCCAGGCTTTGCGGGCGGATCCCCGGGCCGCGCTACTCATCCACGAGCCGCCTACGCCAGGGGATCCCCGCAGTAACCACGCCCTGCCGCGGGTGATGGTGAGCGGAGAAGCCCAGTTTCTCAGCCGCGAAGAGGCGCAAGCGCAGGGGTTTGAGGCCCTTTATCGCGCCAAGTACGAGATTGCCGAGATGATCCTGGGCTTGGCGGATTTTCACTTCTGTCAGATCGTCCCCAAAACTGGTAGCTTCATCCAGGGGTTTGGCCAGGCATTCCGGCTGAGGGGCCCCAACCTGGATCAACTGGAGCACCTTGGTCGGGCGTAGATTATGAGAATTCCAAGGGCAGCCCGCGCCATCCTTGAGCCCAGGGAAGCTCTTGCTGCGCCGCTTCCTAGCTCCCCTCTTCTGGGGGGAGAGAATGGAGTCCTTTCTCAGGTTTTCGGGTGGGATCCCGGATCCAGTCCAACAGCAGCGGGTTGACCAGCTCGGGGGCTTCATCCTGGGGGCAATGGCCGACCCCCGGCAATGGGATGAACCCCACCACGCAAGGAAACTCTGCCAGGGCCCGCCCCAGAGCAATGGGTTCCCAGGGATCCGCTTCCCCCCACAAGATCAAGACGGGACAGGTGAGCTGAGGCAAGAGATCTTCAGCCAAAGGCCCCTGAGAATAGCGCACAAAGGCCAAAAAGACCTCTGCCGCCCCCGGCTCCAAAGCGGGTTTGAGCAAAAGCTGGATCAGCTCCTCGGTAACCGCTTCTTTGCGCCCGTAGGCTTGGAGGAGGATATTGCGAATGGCCCTAGCCTGGGCCACCTGAGCAAAGAAGAAACGACCGAAGGGAGGCCACCCCAGTAGGGATTGAAGCAAAGGGGTGAACCGGCGGCGCAGCCAGGAGACCTGGCCCCGTTTCCGCTCGTGCAATAGCCGCAGCGAGGGATCCAACATCGCTACCCCTAAAACCTGGGCTGGATCCAGAACCGCCGCCTGCAAAGCCACGATGCCCCCAATCGAGTTGCCCACCAGGTAGGCCGGCTGGCCCATCACCTCCCGCACAAAATCGGCCACCAGGGATCCCCAGGTCTCAAAGGTGTAGGGCAAAGGGGATCCCGGCAGGGGCTTGGCGGATCCCCCAAACCCCAACAAATCGACCGCATACACCTGACAGTGCTGCCCCAGCTCCGGCAAATTTTTCCGCCAATGGTCGCTGCTGGCCCCGAAGCCATGGATGAGCAACACGGCTGGGCCTGTGGATCCCGACTGTTGGTAGCGAATGGGCTGGTCACGCCAGAGCCAGCGATGCTCTGTGTTCGCGTTGGCGCTGCATGGCAACATGGGGGTGCAGTGTAGGTTTGAGTCAGCGTTGCGATCCTAACCGTTCGCGACAGCGGGACAAAGTCCTTGTGATCGGGGCAACTGAGAGTACTGGCGGAGGGTGGCCCCCTTCCACCCGTTGGCGCACTTGAATCGAGGAACAAGGATCGGCCTTCCTCTGAGTTGGGTGATCCCAAGGGGCACCACCAAGCGGCTACAACATCCCATCTCAAGCTTCCGGGAGAAAGTGGGGAATACTGGCAGTTGAGGGTTTTGCGGTGGGTCGGCTTTGGTTTGGCTAGTTGGCCTCAGCTTGTTTGGTAGCGCTTTTTGCCTCTTCTGGGGACAGTTGTTGGTGGGCAAGTTGCTGTTGCCGCTGTGGGGGGGATCCCCCCTGGTGTGGAATACCTGCCTGGCCTTTTTTCAGGCCACCCTGCTGCTGGGCTACCTGTGGGCAGACCGGCTGGGGCGCGGGCTCAATCCCAGGATGGGGGTGCTAATCCACGGGATCCTGTTGCTGGCCGGTCTGAGGCTTTTGCCCTTTCAATTGGGGATCCCCGGCCAACCGAAAGAAGTGTGGCCCCCTCTCGCTCTGTTGGCAGACTTGACTTTGGGAGCTGGAGTGCCGCTGTTTCTCCTGTCGGCGACGACGCCGTTGCTGCAACGGGGGTTGGCGGCAAGAGGGGTCGCGGGGCAACGGGAGGCTTTGGATCCCTATTTTCTCTATGTGGCCAGCAATGCCGGCAGCTTGGGCGGGCTGCTGGGGTACCCGCTGTTGTTGGAGCCCCGCCTGTCTTTGGCTGGGCAAACTCACCTGTGGACGGGATCCTACGCGCTGGTGGCAGCCCTGGTGCTGCTAAGCGGGGTGGGTCTGCTGCTCAGTCGCAACAGCGTTGCGGAGCAACAAGAACGCGGGGCAGATTCCCAGGGATCCGGCGCTGCTCCGGGGGATTTGACTGTTTCCTGGCGAGAGCGTTGGCGCTGGGCGGGTCTGGCTTTTTTGCCGGCGGGCCTGTTGGTGGCGGTCACCACCTTGTTGACCACCGACGTGGCGGCAGTGCCCCTGTTGTGGGCCATTCCTCTGGGGATCTATCTGCTGACACTCATGCTGGCTTTCGGGGGGATCCACCCCAATGAGTGGGTTTTGGGAACAACAGCTCTTCTGGCCTGCGGGGCGGTGGGGGTACAGGTCTTGGGCTGGGTGAGGCCCGGTTTTTTGCTTCTGCCGCTGCATCTGATCACCTTTGGGCTGGTGAGCTGGGGCTGCCACAGCCGGTTAGCTTGCCGTCGCCCGCCGGTGAAGCAGTTGACGCAGTTTTACCTGTGGCTGGCTTTGGGGGGGAGTTTGGGGGGAATGTTCTCTGCCCTCTTGGCACCGCAGGTGTTCGAGACGGTGCTGGAATATCCCCTGTTGCTGGGGATGTCGCTGGCCGTGCTGGGGGCGCAGGGGGGGCGGGTGGGCCTGTGGCTGGGGCTGGGGCTGCTCCTGCCTTTGCTGCTGTTGCACTTTCAACCGCAGGCGTTGCTGCAGGTGGGCGCTGGGGTGGGTTTGGCGTTGGGCTGGGCGGTGCTGGCGCTGTTGGTGTCAGGGGAGAGCCGTTCACAGCAGCAGAGCGGAGCCCCTGGCTGGCAGGCCAAGGTCGGTTGGGTGGGAGCAATGGCGGGGTTGGTTGTGCTGCTGGGGCAACCCTGGCTGCAGCCGGGACTGCAGGTGATCCACAGCGAGCGCAGCGCCTTCGGCCTCAACCGGATCGTGGAATACCAAACTGAGCAGGGATCCTTTCGTGGCCTTCTGCACGGCACCACCCTACACGGCAGCCAAAACTTGGACCCGGAAAAAGCGCTGGAGCCGCTGACCTATTTCGCTCGGCCTGGGCCCGTTGGGCAGGTGTTTGCGGCGTTTAGAGCCCAGGCTGTGGCTCCCATGCCCGCTATTGCCGTATTGGGGCTGGGGATCGGCACGTTGGCCGCCTATGCCGAGCCAGGGGATGAGTGGACGTTTTTCGAGTTGGATCCCACCGTGGCCGATTGGGCGGGGCGCTATTTTTCCTATCTCCGGTGGGCCCAGACGCGGGCGCGGGTGCAGGTCATCCTCGGTGATGCCCGGCTCAGCCTCAAGGGGATCCCAGAGGGCAGCTATGACCTGATGGTGATGGACGCCTTCAGCTCTGACGCAGTGCCGGTGCATTTGCTCACGCAAGAGGCTTTGGCCCTCTACCTCAGCAAGCTCAAGCCCCACGGCTGGCTGCTCTTCAACATCACCAACCGCCACCTCGACCTGGCCCCGCTGTTGGCTGGCCTGGCCGGATCCCTGCAGCTTCACGCTTGGCACCAAGACCACCGGGATCTCTCCCCTGAGCAACGCCAGGCGGGGCTGGCCCCTTCCCACTGGGTGCTGTTATCGCCGCGCGACGCTTCGACGACCGCCTCAGCAGGGCGGAGCCCTTTGGCCCAAAACTCTGGAGTCCTGCAGGAACTGGATCCCTGGCAGCCCCTTTTGCCCCAGGCCGGGGATCCCGTCTGGCGGGATGATTTTTCCAACCTGCTGCAGGTGATCCGTTGGCCCCGGATCCCTTTGCCGAGAGGTATCCAGATCCCCAGTTCTGGATAGGAATCCGGCTGTTATCGCTATGCAACGCTTCGGCGAATGCATTAGGGTTGGGGAGCAGAAAAGTTAAAGAAATCTTTACAACTCGGAGTTGGTATGAGTTATGATTGTTTGCAACGTAACTAATGTCTGCTCAGGAACCCGGCCCATGTCTCCTCTACAAGCCCTCACTGGCAATCCTCAAACCACCATGGCTGAAACCTCTGCGGCTCGTTTCGTGGCAATCGGGGGCAGCTTGCGGCCCAATTCCCTGACGTACCAGGCGCTGGAGGTGGCGCGGCGCGAGTTTGAGAAGTTGGGGATCCCGTTGCACATCCTCGATCTGCGGCAGATGAAGTTGCCCTTTGTGGATGGCTCGGAATCCTATGCAGATTATCCCGATGTGGCGGTCTTACAAGCAACCATGAAGCGGGCGGATGGGATCATCCTAGCCAGCCCGGAATACCACGGCGGCATCAGCGGCAGCCTGAAAAATGCCCTGGATCTGTTGAGCTTTGAGCAACTGGAGGGCAAGGTCTTCGGGTTGATCAGCGTTTTGGGCGGCGAGAGCAACAGCAATACCCTGAACCAGATGCGCTTGATTGTGCGTTGGGTGCATGGCTGGGTGATCCCAGAGCAAATCGCCATCGGTCGGGCTTGGAACGCTTTTGACGAGCAAGGCAATCTCAAAGACGAGAAGCTACAACAGCGCTTTCAACACTTTGTCCAGAGCTTGGTGACCCATACTCACAAGCTGCGCGGGATCCCAGTTGTGAAGCCTTCCCACAATTAACCCCAAATTAATTACTTAATCACTTACCAAAAAACTGGGTCTAAAGCCCCGCGCTTTAGGGCGGCTGTGTGCTATGCTGCCCGCAGCGGCAGGGTAATCAACCGCTCTATTCGCGTAAGCGGGCCGTAGGCCTTAAGCCCAACAGTCTCACGACTGGATGCAACCTCAATAGGTTTTTTAGTTGTTGTTCGCAACGGTACCTAAGGGCATAAGGATTCTGTCCCGCTGGCGCGAGAGGAAACCGCCCTGCGCTTGCATCAGTGGCGCGTAGCGCTTGGGGGAACGCCTGGGGAGATGAGCACCGCTGTTGTGGAGGGGCAACCCAACACGGCAAGTTGTCGCAGAACCAGGAACCGGAATCCCCTGCCTTTAGGCGGGGGAGCATGTCAAAGACTTCGGCTGCCCCTATTGCTACCCAGCCTTTCATCTGGGGGCTATAGTTGTTTCAAACAGCAACAAGTCCGGGCTCGCTTCTCCTCGCTTTTTTGTGTCAGTGTTGCCCAGTAACAAGGAAGCAGGGAGACGAGAAGGCTCATAACAGAGACGAGCTGAAGTCTGGCTGATACGGCATTGGCTTGCAGAGGAACCTGCGGAATAGATCCACACAGGTATGGTTCAGTCTGTTCCCCCTTATTCTTCGGATAGAGCTGGGTCAATATCTCCCCTGGTGGCCCTGCAAGCGACATTGCAACAGATGCGAGAGCAAACGGATGCCAATGGGCTGATTCAGCTCACCCTCGACTATGTCGGGGCGGTGTTTGGGGCGCCGCTGATCTGGCTGGCCTTTTACGACTATCCAAATCACCAGTTGGTGGGTCAGGGGGGAGTGACCCTTCTTGAGGATCAAACCCTACTGCGGGCGGTGCATCCTCTACAGCCGGGGGAGATCCTGGAGCAGGTGGTGATCGAGCAGCGACCGATCAGCCTGCCTGACCTCTCTCAGGAGCCGCGCATGGGCATTTGGCAGCGGGAGGCCAGGCGACTGGGCGGGATCCAGGGCTGTTTCATTTATCCCTTCTCGGCCTACGGCCCGCTGTCGCGAACGGCAGTGGGACGGCGGCGCTGCTTGGGGATCCTGATGTTGGGATCCCAAATGTGGGGGGTTACCACCCGTGAGGACGAAAAGGCTCTCCTGGGGATTTTGCTGGGGCAGTTGGCAGCTTCTCTGCAAGAGTTGGAAAACGCTTGGCAACAGCAGACCGAAAAGCGCCTTGAGGATCCGCTCCTGAGGTTGGGAACGGCGATGCGCCAGGTGGGATCCCTGCAGGAACGGGTCAGCCTGGTGAGGCAGGAGTTACAGTCTTTTCTGGGCGCTGTCCACATTCAGGTGTATTGGCACGAGCGCAGCCAGGGTCAGTTCGTTCCCCACGGGAGCGTCCCCAAAGCTGTTCGCGACAGCGGGGCGGAGAAAGTCGGAGCAGGGCCGACAGGAGAGGTCAGCCTTTCGCTGCGGGAATTGGGGGACATGTACTACACCCTCGCCGATGGCCAGGTGGTGGTGGGCGGCACAGGGACGACTCGCTCTGAGGTTCCCCCCAAGCTGATGCAGCAGTTGCGAGCCCAGGCTGTTTTGGCAGCCCCGATTTTGCTGGAGAAGGATCTGCTGGGGTTTATCTGGGTGCAATCCGATGTGCCCCGTACCTGGCAAGCCGCTGAGCGACAGTTGGTGGCCGCTGCCGCCAATGGGTTGGCCCTGGCCAGCCCTCTGGAAAATCTGGATCGCCGCATTCGCCAGTTGGCCGATGACCAAGAGTTTGTGCAACAGGTGGGCCGCTCGGTTTACAACCCGGCAGAGCTGCAACAGGCTCTCCAGCAAGCCATTGTCGGCCTGGGCCAGCGTCTGAAAGTCGGTGCAGTAGCCGTGTTGACGGTGGATAGCGACAGCTCCATCCCCCGCCTCTTCTACGAGTACCGCAGCGTCGCGGAGCAACAGGGCAAGCAGACTTTGCCGCAGCAGTTCAGCCCTCTGAGCGACCAGGACTGGCAGGATCTCATGCGCAGCGAGGTGGTGGTGGCAGAAAACTACGACCAAGATCTGCGCCTGCTCTCTTGGCGGCAGGAACTGGCAGGAGTTCGTTCCCTGATGCTGACCCATACCGGGGCCAACACACCCGTGGAAGGGCTGCTCTTGGTGTTGCATCCCCAGCTACGGGCCTGGAGCCGGGAAGAGCGGCAACTGCTGCGGGGGATTGCCCAACAGGTGGGGGTGATCCTGCGGCAAATTCGGTCAGAACAACGCCGGCAACGACAAGAGCAGTTGCTCAAGGGCCTGATCACCACTTGTTCAACCTTGCCAAACTTGGCCACCTTGTCAGATCTGTACACCACTACCACTCGACAGACGGCCCAATTGCTGGGGATCCCTCTGGCGCTCATGGTTAGTTGGCAGCCGGGGGAGAGCCGGGCTCAGCTCCAGCCATCTTTTGCTGCCGGGACGGAGACCGGCCCCACCGAGATCGATCTGCAAGATCCCCTACTGGCCTACGCGCTGCAGTCAGCAGAACCTCTCCCGCTCACCCAGATCCCCCCTGCCAGCCGCACTTGGCTCAGTCGCGTCAGCGGTGCGGAGCACTTTGCTGCCGGCCTGGGATCCTGGCTGCTGGTCAACACTGTCCCAACGGAATCTCAGGCGGGAGCTTTGGGAGTTTTGATCTTGGGGGCAGAAGCGGGCAAGGTTTGGGATCCCGACGAGCGGGCGGCTGTGATGTTGATCGCCCAGACCTGCGGCTGGACGGTGCGGCGCTTGCTCTGGATGCAAACTTTGCAAGAGCAGCAGGAGGTGCTCAGGGAGTTGAACTGGTACAAACACCGCCGCCTGATGGACATGCAGAATGCCCTTCTGGACAGCCTGCGCCGCCTGGGTCAGGTGCCGGAGATTCCCGGAGACGAAGCCACCCGCTGGCAAAAGGTGGTGGAGATCGGCAGAGGGCTGCGGGATCTGACCGTCTCCACAGGGCCGTTGTTGCAGTCGGAAACTTGGCAGGTGCAGCCGCAGTCGCGGTCGGTGCCCTTGGCAACCTTGGTGCGCAAAAGCCTACGCCGAGTGGAGGCCCTGACCCAAAAACGCAAGTTATGGCCGCGGGCCCATGGGGACATGAGCCTTACCATCCAGGGGGATCCCGAACGACTGGAGATGGTGCTCTGGGAGGTGTTGACAGCCGCTATTTTGCGCAGCCCGGAAGGGGGGCGGCTGGATCTGTGGAGCCAAGCCAGCGTTCGCGACAGCGGTGCGGAGCACTTTGGCTATGCAGAGCTGCTGGTGGTGGATCAGGGCAGCTTCGACCCTCACCTGATGGCCGCCCTTCAGTTGGGGCCAGAGCAGGTGATCTACGCAGATCCTCTGCTCAAGTCGCCTCTATCGGTGAGTCCTGGTTTGGAACTCAGCCTGTGCCAACGGGTGGTGCAACGGATGGGGGGTCAGCTCTCCTTTTACCCCTCTTCCGATGGGCGTTGTGTCTCTCGGCTGCTCATGCCGATGGGCAGCGACGAGCCCCATCGCGTTCGCGACAGCGGTGCGGAGCACTTTCCCCCCAGGTAGGAAAAGGCTTTGGCCCATCCTTGCCGGTCACCTCAGTGGGACAAGGTTCTGAGCAGCCAAAACAGGGGCAATAGGGCCAGTAAACCGCGATCCAGCCGCCGCAGTTGTAGGCGGTGCCAGCGCAGGGGATGGTCTGGGCCGATCAGCCCACGGGCTTGCATCGCCATGGCCGTCTGTTCCGCACGCAGGAGCAAGTTTTCAAAAAAGCGCTCCACCAAAGCCAGCAGGGTTTGGATCCCGCCCCGGAAACTCAGGGATCCCCAGCGCACATCCCGAGTTCGCACCGCCCGCGTCAAGTTTTGCACCTCTTCCATCACCAGAGGCAGAAAGCGTAGCGCCAAGGTGAGGGTGAGAATCACTTCGGCAATCGGCCAGCTCCAACGTCGGAGAGGCTGCAACAATTGGCCGATCCCTTCGGCAATTTCTTCGGGGGCCGTGGTCAACAAAAACAAATGGGTGGCGTAGAGCAACGTAAAAATGAGGGTGCCCAGCCGCAGCGCCACCGATAGAGAACGGCGGGAGACCTGAAAGGTTCGCCCCAACAGGGAAAATTGAACAAGGCGGTAGCGGTAAGGGGTTTGCCAAGCACGGGTTTGCTCCCGCCAGGCACGGTCTGGGGATCCCTGTTCTACAGCCAAAAAGGAATCCCTCCCGCTGTCGCGAACAGAGCGCTCGGCACCGCTAACGGGAATCAGCCCATAGCCTACCACCTGCATATCCTGCCGTTGCGGCTGCGGGAAAACCCCCAACCCATCGGGGGCCAAGCTGGTGATTCCAAAGGTGAGCAGGCTCAGGGCCAGCACCAGGGAGAGTTGGCCTGACCAAACCCGGCGCGGCAGACGGGCCGCCACAGTTAGCAGCAGAAGAGCCACCACCACAGCCAAGCGCCAACCATTGCCGGCCAGAATGGGGCTGAGGAGAAAGCTAAGCAGCCAGGCCAGCTTGACTCGCGGATCCAGGCGATGTAGCCAGGTGCGAGGCTCTTCCAGATAAATCCCTAACGGGGCATTGCGCAGAATATCCACAACAGTTGAGAAGGAAGCAGGCTATACCCCCTGGTCGCGACAGCACTGCGGAGCAATAACGGCTGGCAGCAAGGGAGAGCTAGGGCCGTTCCACCAGACGGGTAGAGCCCGACTGGGCAGCGACCCATCCCCCCGGAGCCCCATCTCGCTCGATGCGCAGCCAGACGGGCACTTGTCCCTCACCGGCCTGCACCTCTACCACCCGCAGCAGGGCTTGGCGTGGGGCTGTCCCGACAATGGCTCCTGTCAGGCTGGGTTGCTGGCGAATGTTGATGCCATCGTTGGAGATCACCCGCACCTGTTGTACTCCTTGCCACTCCGCCAGAGGGCCAGTTAGCTCAGGCGGGGGAGCGGGTTCTGTCTGGCCGGGATTGTTGTTCGCGAAAGCGTCGCGTGGCGATATGTCAACCGGCGGCTGCTCAATTTGCACCTGGGGCTGCTCCAGCGGCGGTGCCGGTGGCGGCGTGAACAGGCCCCGCAGCATTTGCCAGATGACCAGCAGGGAGAGAATGCCCACACCAACTACCCCGGCCACTCGCGTCAGCGGTGCGAAGCCCACGGCGGGAAGGGCAGGACGCTTACGGGATCCCAAGCGGCTGCGGCGGTAACGTTCCACTTCCTGCATTCCGCTCACGCCAGCTCCCTCCCGCTGAGGGGAACGGTCTTGGGCGCGTTCGCGACAGCGGTGCGGAGCACTAGAACTCTCATCGGCAAGAGAAGAGACGCCTGCTTTGGGGGTGCTGCGGTAAGAGGGCAAATCCGAGAGGCGCGGGGGTTCTGGCACCCCCTGTTGCCAAGGGGCGGGTGGGCGATACAATTCCTGGGTTGGCTCAGGACCCACCACGGCAGGCAAATGAGGTGGGGGATGGGGGGCTTGTTCGCGACAGCGGTGCGGAGCACTGGGAGAGAGCATCCCTGCCGGCGGGTCTTCGCGGCTGGGCATTTCGTCCAGGTAAGCTTGTACTTGGGGGTTGTCGAAGTAGGCTTGCAACGTCACTTGGGCGGCTTCCAGACCGCGGAACTCCGGGAACACCTCCTCCTGAAACCATTTTTCTGTGAAGCGGCACAGACCCGGCAGATGGTCGGGAGAACCGGCGGAGTGTTCTTCGATAAACTGCAAGGCCTCTACTTCTTGGGTGGAGCGCAGATGGGCGAGCGCGTCTTCGGTCTGCCCCAGCAACAGACTACAGATGGCCTGCTCCAGATGCACATCCTGCCGCTGCGCCAGACGAGCCAGGTAGCCGCGAGCACGCCGCACCAGAGCCGGGCGGTTTTCCAGATAACCTGCCGCCAGCAACACCTGCACGGCCAAGTAGGCGGCCACCATCGAGGGACGCTCAGCCTCCCGCTCGAACAACTCCTGCTGTTCTTTGAGGGTGAGGTGGCGACGTACCCGTTGGATAAAGCGCAGGAAATCTTCGGTGCTGAGGCCAGAGCCATCTTGCCCCATCCCCTCGATGCCGCCCCGTTCGTCCAGCATGGCTTTGAGGAGAGCCAGTCCCTGCTGTCGCTCCCCGTTCCCATCAGCGGTGTGTCTTCCAGCTTGGGCGGGAGCACTTTGGCTGAGGAGTTGCAAAATGCGATAGGGACGCAGCTTGCCCAAATCGATACGGATCTCCGCTTGCATCTGCGGAAAGGCCTGATACTCCTCCAGCTCCGCCAAGCCCGCCTGTAGGGAACGCGCCGCCTCTTCATAGGATCCCTGTTGCCAGGCTTCTCGACCCAGTTCCAGACGAGCGATGGCCCGCGCCAAAATGGCATCGGAACGAGCAGGGTGGCCCTGCTCCAACAGGTGTTGAGCCAAGTCCAACGCAGCCTGGTACTCTCCGGCTTCGCAATACAAGCACAGCACTCCCGGTAGGTGCGCCTCCTCCACCGTCAAGGTGGGATCCGTTGGCATGAGGTGTTCGTCGTAGTTTCGTCGTGCCTCAGGGTTCAGCAGCACAGAAGCCGCCTCTTGGATCATCTGGGCGCGAGCTTCCACAGCCTGTGGCGAGAACCCCGACAGCCAGGAGCGCTCGCCCGGCTTGAGATCGATCCGCTCCCGGTATGCCTGTTCAATCTGATGCTCATCTGCTCGTGCCGACAGCATCAAAACCCGATAGTAGTCGAGGGGCACCCGCACCGTCATGGTTTTTGTCCGCGCTCTCCGATTCGTGCCAGCGGGACGGAGTCCTTGGACAACTGACCCGCATCGACTTAACTGTAGTCCTTTTCCCCGGTAAAAGGGATCCCTGCGCTGAGAATCGCCACCTTGCCCCCACCCGTTCCAGCTAACCAGCTCTTCTTTGAAAGTGAAAAGGTCTATGAGGGAATATCTAGAGCAGACGGGTGGCCTCCAGCAGTTTGGCGTACCGGATCAGCAGCAAAGACTGTTGCTCCGGCAGCGGCTGAATAACCCCCTGCTGCTGCAGACGGCTCAGTACCGCCAGGGCTGTCTCCCGGCTAACTTGGCTGATATCGGCCAAATCCTGGGGGGGAGGGTAGACAATGCGCATCCCCTGGGGGGTCTTCTCGCCAAAAGCTTCCGCCAGTTGCACCAGCGTATGCACCACTCGCAGCGGGGGGCTCTGCTGGTCAAGATCCGCCTGCAAGTTGGCCAGGCGCAGGCGACGGGAGAGGCTGCAGGCCAGCTGGTAACACAGTTGCGGCTCCCGCAACATCAGCGCTTTGAAGGTTGCCGCCGGGATCCCGGCCACCCGCAGCGGGGTTAGGGCCAGCACATCTCGCGAGCGGGGAGCTTCGTCCAGTACCGCCATTTCCCCCACCCAAGCGCCCGGCCCCAGCAAGGCAAGGGTTTTGGTGCTGTCTTGCGCCCGCAAAGCCCGCCGCACCTTAGCCCAGCCGGCGAGGATCAGATAAACTACGCTGCCCCAGGCATCTTGCATGAAGAGGGCCTGTCCCGCCGGGATATCCCGCAGCTTGACCTGGGATCCCAACCATTGCAAGGACGTCGCCGAAAGTTCGGCCAACATTGGCACCGCCTTGAGCTCGGAGAGAAGGGCAACAGGAGCATCGGAAGCCATGGCGGGTCGGACGTTTCACCATACCGCAAGCCCACTGTAGCCCAGTTACCAACTCAAGAGCTATCCTGCAATCCACCACCCCGCCATGTGCGCCAAGATCTAGTGAGGAGGTAGTCTTGCTGTGGAGTCTTGCCGGTATGGCCCTCAGAGCCTCTAGAGCTACCCTGCGGTTGAGGGTGGGGGGAACCCAAACTCTGCCATTTCGTCTGGGCAACAGAGGTTCTGTCTGGGAGGGGATCCCTCCGCTGTTGTTGTTAGAACTTATGGATGCCTATGGATGCTGCCCTCAGCGACATCAGTGGCCAGCGCTGGTCGGTCTTGGTGAAGAACGTGCCTGTGCGGCCCGAAAAGCTCGCTGATGTGGATCTGGTGCTGATCTGTCAGCAGGGATCCCAGCCCCATCGGGAGGCTTTTGCCGAGCTGATGCGTCGCCATCAGGCCCATGTGGACAAGGTGCTCTACCATCTTGCTCCCGACTGGCACGACCGGCATGATTTGGCCCAGGAAGTTTGGATCCGGGCCTACCGCCACCTGAAACGCCTACAGGAGCCGGCGAAATTTCGCAGTTGGCTGGGGCGGATTGCCACCAACCTGTTTTACGACGAGCTGCGCAAGCGCAAACGGCAGCAGCAGCCCCTTTCTCTGGATGCGCCGATTCAGATGCGGGATAGCGAGATGGAGTGGGAGCTGCCCAGCGAGAGCCCCAGCCCCCATGAGCACCTCGCCACTTGCGAGTTCTATGAGCGATTGCACCAAGCCGTCCGCGACCTGCCGCAGGCCTTTCGCCAGACAATCCTGCTGCGGGAAATTCAGGGGATGGCTTATGAGGAAATTGCCGAGATCACAGGGGTGTCTTTGGGCACTGTTAAGTCTCGCATTGCCCGCGCCCGCGCCCGCTTGCAATCCACCCTAAAACCCTACCTTAATGGTGAATGACCATGGTTCGCGGCAACCCCAACCCCGACCCCAGGGATCCCCAGCAAGAGCTGCCGGTGGTGGATGAGCGCTTTGAACAGTTGAGCGCCTACCTGGACGGGGAATTGTCGTCCCAGGAAGCGCGGCAGGTGGAAGATTGGCTGGCCAGCGATCCCCAAGCGCGGCAACTGTACAGCCAACTGGCAGCTTTACAGGCCGGTTTGGCCAACCTCAAGGCCCCCACCTTGGATCCCATCCAGACGGAGCTGTTGATTAGCCGTGTGTTCGATGAGCTGGATCGGAGGCCGGTGCTCGACCTGGGCTGGCGGCGACGCAAGGGCACCCCTTGGGGACGAGTGGCAGCGGCTGTGGTGGCCTTGGCAGGGGCGGGCTGGGCGGGATGGCGTTGGTCTCATCCCCAGCCTTTGGTATCGCTGGAAGATCCGCCGGTGCGTGTGGCCATCGTGCCTGCCTCTGCTCGTGTTGCCCAACGCTATCTTTTCGAGGCGGGGCAAAAACAAGATGCCTACTCGATTTTGTTTGAGGCAATGCCCGACCGTGGATCTCGCTCCGCCAACGGGACCGGAGCCGTTCGCATCAACGGGACGGAGTCCTTGGTGGGCTGGGAATGACCTGAGCAGGCTTGAGAAAGACTGAGGAGTGCAGGGTGGAAAAAGCAGTTCGCCGGGCTTGTGGGCTAGGAGTCTGCCTTTGGCTATGCAGTCTGGGATCCCTGTCGGCCCAGGCAGATCCCAGCGGTAGCCATCTGGCAGCGCCGTTCGCGCCAGCGGGACAGAGTCCGAAGGAGTTGCGCCCCTCTCCCAATGCACAGAAGCCCGCCCCCCAACCCACGAACCTGCCTTCGCCCGGATCCCGTCTCACCCCTCCGGTGGCTCGCCCTCAACCCCCCGCCCCCGATCAAACAGATCCATTGCTTTTTCCGGATTTCCCCCTCCTCAAGGAGTTGGATCCGTCCCCGCCAAGCTTGGCCGACCTGGGCATCCATTGGGATCGCCTGGCCCTGCTGCCGGATTCCGAGCTGGCAGAGGAAATCGATGTGGAGTTCAGCCGCCGCCTAGCCCGCCTAAACCGGCAAATTGCCGACCAACAAGAGCGCCTCTACCGCCTCTTGCAAAGCTGGGACTCCGATGAGGCCGATATTCGTCAAATTCAGGCCCAACTGAGCCGGCTGCGGACAGAACGGGATCGCTTGGCCCTAGAGCACCTGTTGATGCTGCGGCAGTTGCAAGAGAACTTCGCCCTACCTCTACCCGACCGCTCGGCTGCGAGCTCTCCCTGAGGATCCCTTGGGTTCAGGCTATGATTGAGCAAGGGCAGACGCAACCCCCAACGGAGCTGAGCGATGGCCAAAGTGCCCAGCAACCCAGACATTGAGCAATTAGCTGCTGCCATTGGTAAAGAAGTTTACATCGATGTGGCCCGCTGGCATCTTTACCTGCGCGATGCCCACCTGCATACCCTTTTGGCGGAGCGACTGGCACCCCAGGTGATGGCAGGCAAGGTGGATGAGGACGCCGTCACAGAGATCTTGCAAGGGATCCCGGTGAAAGTGGGGGGTGGGCGCAAAGAATTGCCCCTGGCCGATCTCCTGCCGATGCAAAGCCTGCTTAACCTGCTGGACGTGCTGGAGGAGTTCAGCCGCAAATGGGCCCAATAGAGACCAATAGAGAAAGGTAGAGCGGTGCATCATCAGTCTAAACCTATGCGGCCTGGCCCCTGGCTCAAGCTCGGCAGCCTTATTCCGCTGCTCTGGCTGTTGTCGGCTTGCCAGGGAACCGAGTGGGGAGAACGGCTGGAGCGCGCTGTACGCCCAGTGGGCCCGCCCACAGCCCAATCTGAGCCGCTGGCACCTCCCTCGCCTCAACCTTCGCCGGGATCCATCCCGCCCTCTATCTCCGCTCCCCCTGCTCCCACCCCTTCCTCACCCCTGCCCAGCCCGGACAGCAGCCGCTTTACAGACTTGGAGCCCGGATCTCTGGTGGCCCGTTCGGTGGGATACCTGGATCGGTTGGGAGTTTTTGCCGATATCCCCGGCAGCGAATTTCAGCCGCAGCGCAGCGTTCGTCGCGGAGAATTTGCCCGTTGGCTGGTGCTGGCCAACAACGCCATCCACGCCGATGAGCCCAGCCGGCAGATCCGCCTGGGATCCCCCTCGGAACGCCCCCTCTTTTTGGATGTGCCGGAGGAGGATCCCCATTTTCGCTACATTCAAGCCCTGGGAGCTGCCGGCATAATTGCCGGAGATGCCAATCGAGAGTTTCGCCCCAACAGCCTGCTGTCGCGGGCAGAGTTGATCCGCATGAAGGTGCCTCTGGACTTACCTCCCGGCCAGATCAAGGGATCCCGAGCGGAGCTGGAGGAGCGCTGGGGGTTCACCGATGCGGCGCAAATTCCTCCTGAAGCCATTCCTGCTCTGGTAGCCGATCGCAGCCTAGAGAATGCCTCCACCGTGCTGCGCACCTTTGGCCCCATCCGCACCTTCAACCCCTTCGAGCCGGTTAGCCGCGGGGAAGCTGCCATTGCCTTATCGGCTTTTGGGGAACGAACGGCCCAAGACGCCATACCCCAGCCGCCAGCCTTGCCAGACCCAACCCCTGAGCCTCAGCCTTCTCCCCCTGCCGCAGAACCGGAGCAGACGGCTTCTCCCGAGCCGGATCCCAACCCTGCCTCTCCCTCGAATGCCGTTGATGAGCCCTCTGCGCCGGCCCGCCCCCGTTCCTCGGAAGTTGCCCCAGGGGAGGGCAGGATCGTTACCCCACGCCAAACCCAACCCTGAGGTGAGAGGGATCCCATTGGCGTATGCTGTTGGGCTCTGTCAGCAGATAGAACGCCTCAGAACCCCAGCAGGGATCCCTGCTACGGCTCTTACAAGGAGCAAAAGGAGCCATAACAATAAAAACTATCCCTAACTCCCTTCGGGAGAGGGGCTGTACAGCGCAGAGGACTTCCGCCCCCATTCCCCAGGCGGCTCTAGCTCTTGCCAGTCCCCTGAGCGCCCCTCTGCTGGGGAAAACCCTTGCCGCCCATAGCCTATAGAATGGGGGAAGCCAGCCTTGGAAAACCTGCAGGGATCCCAACTGTGTCCGCCATTGTTCCTGAAATCCGTTCTGCCGATCTGCTGCGCTACACCGTGATTGGGTCGCGGCGGCCCAGCGTGTACTTTTGGGCGGTGGCGCTGACGGGGGGAGGGCTGGGCTTTACCTTGGCCGGCCTTTCCAGCTATCTCCACCGCAATTTGCTCCCCTTTTCCGATCCCGCCAGCCTGGTGTTTATTCCCCAGGGCATTGCCATGCTCTTTTACGGGGTGCTCGGATCCCTGGCGGGGCTATACCAGTGGCTGAGTTTGTATTGGAACTTGGGAGGCGGCTACAACGAGTTCGACCGGCGCACGCAAAAGATAACGCTGGTGCGCCAGGGCTTTCCGGGCAAAAACCGTGAAGTCCGCCTGGAGTATGACTTTGCCGATGTGCAAAGCTTACGGGTGGAGCTGAGAGAGGGGCTTAACCCCCGCCGAGCCATCTACTTGCGGGTGAAAGGACGTGGCGACATCCCCCTCACCGGCGTAGGCCAGCCACCTCCCCTGACGGAGATCGAAAACCAGGCAGCCGAGATTGCCCGCTTTCTCAACGTCAGCTTAGAGGGCATTTGATTCCCTGGGGCATCATGCGCTGTGATCGCACCCTGATGGCCGCGTGAGGGATGTGTGCCCTACTACGAATGGGTGACCAACTACATTGCTGTAATCGGTGGGCGCTAATGCGGAGGCCTTGAAGAGATCCCGGATCCCTTTGGGGTGGGGAGACCCTCTTCTGGATTAGAGTCCTTTCAAATTAGTTCAAATTAGATTGAGACTAGGTTGAGACGCTCCCCAGGTGTTTCGCGCTGCAGCCCTTCTTCCAGAGGGAGAAATGACCATATCTGCACAACTGAAGCGCGCGCTGCCGAGCGTCGCTTTTTAAAACCTCGGGATGGAGAGCATCTCAAAAACTAGCCTTCGCCAGCTTGAGGAGAGGAACCCAGGGATCCCTTGACTGCCACCTGAAGGCTCGCCGACTCCGGAATGAATGCCTGTGCAGTCGGGAACCCCAAGAAGGGGCTTTGCTCTACCGCCTGGGTGGAGAGGGTAAAGAGGGGATTGGAGAGGATCCCGGCAAAGATGGTAGCCACCAAAGTGAACACCAA
The DNA here is from genome assembly GCF_047461655.1 of Synechococcus sp. W55.1. Lineage (NCBI taxonomy): Bacteria > Bacillati > Cyanobacteriota > Cyanophyceae > Synechococcales > Synechococcaceae > Synechococcus > Synechococcus sp. W55.1. The sequence goes on along the minus strand of NZ_JANSHN010000003.1, from coordinate 34,757 downwards.
GCCCACCCGCAGAGCCTGCATGCCTTCCGCCTGCCAGTTGGTCTCAGGGTAATTTTGCACTGAAACCGACATCTCTTGCGGCTCTTTCACCACGATGGTTTTCACCACCCGCACGTAGTAGTAGATGGAGATGACGCTGGTGACCAACCCCACCAACACTAGGGTATAGGCCCCTGCCTGCCAACCGGCCCAGAAGAGATAGAGCTTGCCGAAAAAGCCGGCCAGTGGCGGCAACCCGCCCAGGGAGAGAAGACAAATGCTAAGGCAAAGGGTGAGGAAAGGATCCTTCTGGTAGAGGCCGCTGTACTCGCTAATTTCATCGGTGCCGGTCTTCAGGCTGAACAGGGTGATGCACAAAAAGGCCCCCAGGTTCATGGCCAAATAGACCATCAAGTAAAAGATCAAGCTAGCATAGCCTGCCTCGGTGCCTGCCACCAAGCCAATCAAAACGAAGCCCGCCTGTCCAATGGAAGAATAGGCCAGCAGCCGCTTGAGGCGGGTTTGGGCAATGGCCACCACATTCCCCAGCACCATGGTCAAAATGGCCAGCACCGAGAGCACCGCCCGCCACTCTTCCGTCATGGCCGGAAATACGGTGGCCAGAAAGCGCACCGCCAAGGCAAAGCCTGCTGCTTTGGATCCCACTGACAAAAAGGCCACCACCGGCGTTGGGGATCCCTCGTAGACATCAGGAGTCCACTGGTGGAAGGGCACCGCCGCCAACTTAAACCCGATACCACCAATGCAGAGGACCAAAGCGATGATCCCTGCCAAGCCGGCATCCCCCATAGAGGAGGCAATGGCTTCCAGCTTCGTTTGCCCACCCGAAAGGCCGTAGAGCAGCGACATGCCGTAGAGAAAAATGGCTGTGCTGCTGGCCCCGATCAAGAGATATTTCAGGGCTGCCTCCGAAGAACGGGGATCCCGCTTGGTATAGCCGGCCATCAGGTAGCTGGCAATGCCCAGGGTTTCCAGAGATACAAACACCAGGATCAAGTCCGTCGCCCCGGAGAGGAACATGCCCCCCAAGGTGGCCGTGAGCAGCAACACATAAAACTCGCCTGTGGGCGCTCCGGACTGAGAGATGTAGCGCTCCGCCATCATCACGGTCAGTACCGCCGTCCCCACCACCAGGCCACGGAAGAGAATGCTGATGGGATCCGCCGCAAAGCTGCCCAAGAAGCTCTCCAACTGGGGCTGCTGCCACTGCAACACCAAGGTCACCAAAGCCCCAATCAAGCCAAAGATGGAGAGGGCCGGAAGACTTTTGCGCGCCGCCGAACCACCGACCAAATCCACCACCAAGACGAGCAAGAGGGTGAGGGTAACCACCACTTCTGGCCAAATGGCACCGGCATACAGGTTTCCGGTTGGGGCAAAGACATCCATAGGGGAAGACATGAAGACAGATGAAGGGGATCCACAGCCAGCATACCGCGATTTCCGGTCTCTCTTTCCGCTTCCGGCATCTCTTCTCCCAATCGTCTCCATCAGCACTCTCAATCCACGGGCTCAGTAGAGCTTGGCGCTGGAGGTGAGCACCAGCTTCAGGCGGGCGTGGATCAGGTCCAAGTCCGCCAGCCCCAAGTCGATCTCCCCATCGATGACGATGCCGGTGTGGATCAGGCGATCCAAGAGTTCCAGCACGGATCCCTCGCGGTGGGGTTGTCCGGGGTAGTAGTCCCCCTGGCGGGGCAGGAGGGTGCCCAGATCTCCGAGATCCAGGTTTAAATCCGCCGGGTCAATCTCCAACAGGCTGCAGATTTGTCGAATTTGCTCCCGCAGGGCCTGTAGGCTGCTGCCGGCCCGCTCAATCTGCTCTGCAGAAAGGCGCTCGGCCTCCATTTGCCGCACCACCTGCGCCTCCATCAACTGCCGCAACAGCTCCACCAAGGTCAGCACCAGAGAGGCCAAACCGGCTTCCGGGCGTTTCCGGCCAGGGGTGGGCCGAGCCTGGCTCAAGTCTTCCGAGCTGGCGGGACTGATAGAAAAGCGCGGCGGGGGAGAAGGGGCAATCCAACGGTCAAAGGGCTGGCAAAGCTGTTCCAGGCTGAGCAAATGGAGACGGGGATCCCGAGCGGCCTCTTCCCTTTCCTCTGGTAGGTTGTAGCCCCAGTCGGCCAAAAACAAGAGAACCTGCTCCAGCTCCGGCACCCTCTGCACCTGGCGCAGCGTTTGCAGGCGATCCTCCACAAACCACAGCTCCTCAGCCGGCAGTTGGGCGGCAGCCAGTAGCCGCTGTAAAGTGGTGGCCTTGGGGGCGCGCACCTCCTTGCCCAGAATGCGGTGGCGTGGCAGTTGGATCCCTGCTCGGCCCAAGAGCTGCTGGATGAACCGTCCCTCTTTGGTGCTGAGGATGGCCAAGCGCGGCTCCCCTGCAGCCTGAACCTGGCGTAGCCAAGCCGCCACCCCCGGATAAAAGCGGTGTAGCCCCAGCCACCCCTGCAGATCCTCTTCAATCCAACGATCCCGCACCCGATCCAACGCTTGGATTAGAGAGAGGGCAGGGATCCCTGACTGCTGCAACAACCGCTGCCGCCAGCTGGGCCAGTCTTGGCGCAAGTCTTCCTCCCGGATCCCTTGCTGCAGCCCCCACAACAACAAAGGCATCTCCCAGCCGGTCTCAATCAGCGGGCGCAGACGGTCGAAGGCAGGACGCAGCGGCTCTAGCTGAGCAGGAGCCAAGCCCCACACCTGAGCACAAACGCGGCAGGAGGAAGCAAAATACTCCGCCCGCCCATCGCAGAGCACACCATCAAAATCCAGAACCAGAATGCGGGGGGACATTCGCCGGGGCCTAGCGAACTCCATACCTGAGTCCCCCTGGGGGCAAGTTGCAAAAATGGGGCCAGAGGCCAAGTTAATTTAACCAAACTGTTCCACCCGATTGGCCCAACCTAATTGGATTCCAAGATGCGAACCGACTTGATCTCCACCGGTTTCAGGGGGCGATCCTGAGGGTCGGTGGGAGCCGTTGCAATTTTATCCAACACATCCTCTCCCTCGATCAATTGCCCAAAGATCGTGTAGTTGGGCGGCAGCGGGTAGTCGGCATGCATGATGAAGAACTGGCTGCCATTGGTGTTGGGGCCGGCGTTGGCCATCGCCAAAGTGCCACGGCTGTAGGGACGTTGCACCGGCTCATCGGGAAAGCGGTAGCCCGGCCCACCCCGCCCCGTGCCCGTGGGATCCCCACCTTGGATCATGAAGCCCCGAATCACGCGGTGAAAGATGACACCATCGTAGAAGTGGTCGTTGGCCAAAAAGACGAAATTGTTGACGGCGAGGGGAGCTTCTTGCGGGAACAGCTCCAGAACCATTGTGCCGGCGGTGGTCTCCATCGTGGCCGTGTAGGACTTGGCCGGGTCGATCACCATTGGGGGGGGATTGTTGTAGGTTTTCACGGGTTTGCCCAAGTGTTGTGCCAGGAGCAAATCGCGAGAAGAATGCGGGCGGGCCAAGACAGGGAGAGCACTCAGCCCCACCCAAAGCACCACCATCAGCACAGCTAACTTCACCAGGCTGGCCAACTTAGATCGCGCACGCACAATTCTTGCAGGAAAGCTCCATCCCCATCGTACCAGGATTCTGTCCGAGCTTAATCTTCCCCGGACTTGGATGGAGACTTGGCCCGCCGCACCAGCCAATAACTTACCGAGAGGGCCAACGTCGCTGCCCCCAAGCCAATGAGCTCCAACCCCCCCAGCTTCTCGAAATCAAAAATGATGATCTTGCGGGCCACCGCAATCAAAGAGGTGACGATCACCAGCTCCACCTGCACCACCTGCTTTTGCAAGTAGGCGGTAATGTTCTCTAGAATTTCCAGCGCAATCAAAATATTTAAAAAGAGGCCGAAGATCTCGATCAAAGTGGTGGAGAAAAACCCAGTTGGCTCCATCAACAAATCTGCCACCAAGAACCGGGCCAAGTCCACCACTGCTACTACGATTAGCCCGATCATCAAAATTGAAAGCAGCTTCGAGATCAGGCTTTCGATGCGGGCAATGGCCCGCAAAAAGGGATCCTCCTCTTCTGTCTCGTGGGGATTGTGCAACAGCCACTTGAGAAACCGCATCGCCAACCCCGACAGATCCAAACCCTTATGTCCTGATCCTGAGACAACATTATCCGTCCCAACCGTCTTGCCGGGAAGCAGGCAGGGATCCCTTGGGGCGATGATTGCGACACCGCTCAGAACAGTATTTCACCTCCGACCAACAGTCGGCCCACTTTTTGCGCCAGGTGAAGGGTCGCTGACAGGTGAGACAAATCTTGCTGGGCAAATCCGATTTCTTCCGTTGGCGTGGCATGGTGCACTGCAAAACAAGGTCAACTCTGTAGTCAGTTTAACAATCCTACCGGATGCTGACCGTTACCATCACGGAAGTGTTTAGTCTGCGCCCCACCTTAGCAAAAGCTGAAGTCTGAACCTAGAGAAATCGAGTAGCCTCTTGAAATCCGGCGAGATCTCTGCCCTGTGTCTGCAGGGATCCCTGAAGGAAGTTGGGTTTGCTGAAAGGTTAGCCGCCTCCATCCTGTACTGAGTAAAGTTCTTAACACCCGCTTGTGAACTTGAGCTTGAGTTTGTATGAAATCTCAACCAAATGGGACGAATGTAGCTGTTCAGAACTCTCCTCCTCCACTGAAGCGGGTTGAGGTACGGCTCAGCAAACCCGGCAACCGAGCGACCCAAGCCTCGCTTTCGGAAGACTCAGTGGGCGTATTTTTGCGGGAAATGGCTCGCTACCCACTCCTCAATGCCGAGCAGGAGGTGAAGTTGGGGCGGCTGATCGCAGAGGGGGGAGCTGCCAGGGAACGGGCGAAACGGGAATTGGTCAGGGCCAACCTGCGCTTGGTGGTCTCGATTGCCAAAAAGTATTTGAATCGCGGTGTGCCGTTTCTGGATTTGATTCAAGAAGGCACCATTGGCCTGATCCGAGCCGCAGAAAAATTTGAGTACGAACGCGGCTACAAGTTTTCCACCTACGCCTACTGGTGGATTCGCCAAGGGATCACCCGCGCCGTTGCCAATCAGGGGCGCCTGGTGCGGATCCCGGTGCACATGGTAGAAAAGCTCAACCAGGTGAAGCGGATCCGGCGGGAGCTGACCGAGACCCTAAACCGTCGCCCCACCCAAGCGGAAATTGCCGAAGCTCTGGAGATTTCCCCCGACAAGCTGGACGCTCTCTTAACCCTCTTGGAAGCCGGTCGCCAAACCCTTTCGCTACATACTCCGGTCGGCAAAGAGGAAGATACGGAGCTGATGCAGCTTATCGAGGCCGCCAACGGCCCCACTCCCGAATCGCAAATGGACTTGCACCTGCTGTCTGCCCAACTGGAAGAAATGCTGGAGCAGCTCAGCCCCCGAGAGCAAGAAATCCTCAAGCTCCGCTATGGGCTGAAAGATGGCCACCTGCACACTCTCTCCGAAATTGGTCAGCTCTTCGGCCTGTCTCGAGAGCGCGTCCGACAAATTCAAGCACGAGCCATGCGCAAACTGCGCCATCCACGCCGACAGGAAATTTTGGCAGATTGGATGACCTCGTTTTAGGCAGTAGGCCACGGCTGCTCCACAGGCGAAACCCAGGATTCCGCAGCAGTTTATGTTCAGCAAAGCTCTGCAGAACCAGGACCAGAGGCGTGCCCCCACTTTTGGACAAGGGATCTGTCAACTAGCCCATCTTCTGCAACTGCAGGGGGTGAGGCTGAGGGCGGCTGCGCAGGGCAGCTTCGATCAACCCCAAAAAGAGGGGGTGGGGGCGGTTGGGGCGGGAGCGAAACTCCGGATGGAACTGGGTGGCGATGAAAAAGGGGTGGCTGGGCAGCTCGATAATCTCCACCAAGCGGTTATCCGGCGAGACTCCGCTGATGATATAACCAGAGTCCAGAAAAAGGCTGCGGTAGGCATTGTTAAACTCATAGCGATGGCGGTGCCGCTCGTAGATGATGGCCTCACCGTAGAGCTTGGCCGCTAGGGTATTGGGCATGATGCGACAGGGATAGAGGCCCAGCCGCAGGGTTCCCCCCAGATCCTCTACATCTTTCTGCTCCGGCAGCAGGCTGATGACAGGGTGGGGGGTATCGGGATCAAACTCACAGCTATTGGCCCGCTCCAGGTGGGCAATGTGACATCCCCAGTCGATCACCGCGCACTGCATGCCCAGACACAGCCCTAGGAAGGGAATGCCTTGCTCGCGCACGTAGCGGATGGTAGCCACCTTGCCCTCGATGCCGCGATTGCCAAACCCCCCTGGCACCACCACTCCATCCACGCCGGAAAGCAATGCCTCTGGTCCCCGCTCTTCGATCTCCTCAGAAGAGATCCAGCGCAGCGTGACGCCGGCATTGAGGGCCAACCCGGCATGGCGCAGGGCCTCGGCCACCGAAAGATAGGCATCCGTAAGGCGCACGTATTTGCCGACAATGGCAATCTCCACCCGCTCTTGGGGGTGGTGCAGCCGCTTCACCAAGAGCTCCCACTCCCGCAGGTCGGGCTGCTGGGGATCCAGGTTGAGGATCTCCAAAACCCGCTGCGCCAACCCCTCCTGCTCGAGCACCAAAGGCACATCGTAGATACTGGGGGCATCCTGAGCCTGAATCACACATTCCACCGGCACATCGCAAAACTCGGAGATCTTCTCCTTGATCCCGCGGGGCAATGGCTGTTCGCAGCGGCACACCAACACGTCCGGCTGGATACCAATAGAGCGCAGCTCCTTCACCGAGTGCTGGGTGGGCTTGGTTTTCATCTCCCCTGCCGCTTTGATCAGGGGCACCAGGGTGACATGCACATAGGCGACATTGGCGCGGCCCACGTCCTTGCGAAATTGGCGAATGGCCTCCAAAAAGGGCAGAGACTCGATATCCCCCACCGTGCCCCCCACCTCCACCAGCACCACATCGGGGTTGGTCTCGCGGGCCACTCGCCGGATCCGCTCTTTGATCTCTTGGGTGACGTGGGGGATCACCTGCACCGTGCTGCCCTGGTAATCGCCGCGCCGCTCTTTGTGGATCACGGCCTGGTAGATGGAGCCGGTGGTGACGTTGTTGAGCTTAGACATGTTGGTGTCGGTGAAGCGCTCGTAGTGGCCCAAGTCCAGGTCGGTCTCGGCGCCGTCGTCGGTGACGAACACTTCTCCATGCTGGTAGGGACTCATGGTGCCGGGATCCACATTGATGTAGGGATCCAGCTTCAAAATCGACACCGTGTAGTTGCGGGATTTGAGGAGGCGACCCAAGCTGGCCGCTACAATGCCTTTGCCGATGCTGGAGACCACTCCACCGGTGACGAAGACAAACTTGGTCATGGCCTGGATCCCTTCCCTTTTGCCTTTTGATTATGCCAGGGATCCCTCAGCGCAGAGAGCGGATGGGGCCGTTGTAGAGGATGGTGGTTTGAAAGGTGCGCCTGTCCACCCGCACCTGGGTTTCAATGCTGGGCTGGACAAAGCCGGGCTCTCCCCCCCGGAAGGTGAAGATCCAAGCATCTTCAAACTCTTCAAACGGCGAGTCGATGGCTGCCCCGTGCATGGAAGCTTCGGCGCGATAGCGCTGTAGGCCCCCATTGGCGATCTCGGCAGCTTGACGGGCCAGGTTTTTGGCGCGGTTGAGATCCCGGAAGTAGCGGCTGATCTCCTCAAAACTCCCCCTGGGCAGCGGTCGCTGGGGAGCGGGGGTTGCCGGCACAGGCCGGGGATCCGGCACAATGGGCAGGGTGGGAATGTCCGGGCTGGGGGGCAGCGGGGTTTGGGAAGGTTCGGGAAAGAGGGGCCTAATCCCCTGGGTCTGGGCGGGCAGCGAGGATCCCCAGAGCAGCGCTCCGGCCAGGCAGAGAGGGAAAAGGGATCTCATAGGCAGTTCCTCTACCAGTGAGTGATCTAGCTGGAATCACTACTCTACTGAGCCTCTCTCCCCAACAAGCAGAGGAAAAAGCCTGGTTGCTGTTTCCCAAGGCAGCTAAAAGAGGGAGGTCGTTGGCGCAAGGGGGACTGCCCACCTGCTGACGGTTGCTAGCATGCGGGAGGAGACCGCCTCACAGAAGTTGCCATGGAGTTCATCGATCTTGCCGAGACGGGGCTAAAACTAAGCCGCGTGGGGCTGGGCACCTGGAGCATGACGGGGGATTGGTGGGGGCCAGCAGATCCTGAGGAGGCCTACGCCACTCTCCGCAAGGCCATTGACCTAGGCATCACCCTCTTTGACACCGCTCCGGCCTACGGCCGCGGCCTTTCGGAAGTGCTTTTGGGACGGGCCATCCGGGATGCCGGCTGCCGGGATCGCCTAGTCATTGCCACCAAGGCCGGCCTGCAGTGGGTCAACGGCAAGGTGGTGCGCAACTGCAGCCTCAGTTGGCTAGCTCAGGATTTGGAAAACTCCCTCCGCCGCCTGCAGACGGAGGTCATTGACATCTACCAGGTACACTGGCCAGATCCCCTAGAGCCCCTGGAGGAAACAGCCGCCTTTTTCCAGCGCCTGCTGCAGGAAGGCAAGATCCGCGCCATTGGGGTCAGCAACTTTTCCCCAGAACAACTGGATCGGTTTCGCCAGGTGGCTCCTCTGCACACCGCCCAGCCCCCCTACAACCTGTTCGAGCGGCAGATTGAAGCAGAGGTCTTGCCCTACTGTCGAGAGCACGGCATTCACACTTTGGTGTACAGTCCCCTCTGCCGAGGTCTGCTGAGCGGACGGATGACGCCGCAAACCACCTTCCCCCCAGGGGACATGCGCGCCGGGATCGACCCCAAGTTTGTTGAACCGCGCTACTCCCAGTACCTAAAGGCGGCAGAGGCATTGAGCCGGTTTGCTCAGGATCGCTATGGCAAGACCTTGGCTCAGTTGGCGGTGCGCTGGCTGCTGGATCAACCAGGGGTGAGTGTGGCACTGTGGGGGGCGCGCAAACCCCATCATCTGGAAGCGATATCCGGCCTTTGGGGCTGGTCGCTGGATGCGGAAGCGATGCAGACCATCGAGGATATTTTGCAAAGGTATGTTCCCGAGTCCATTCCCCCCAGCTTTATGTCCCCAGCTGCTCGCGCTGCCTAACCCGTACCCTTGCCCAGATTGCCGGGATCCTGGAACTGAGTTTGGCAAAAAATGAGATTTAGAGCTCTGTCCTACCGCAGCCAGTAGGGCCAGGAGTCTGTCAACCACGGGAGGACAAAGATGGCCATTACAGATGCAATTGCGTCAGCGGTGCGGAGCACTCTGACCCATAAGGCCCATAAGGCAGACAGGCCAAGGGATCCAGCTGGCCAAGATAGGCCCACAGCGCCTTCTCAGGAGGGATCCCTGATTCTCCACGTGGGGGGCATGAGTTGTGCCGGCTGCGTTCGCACCGTTGAGCAGGCCCTGCTGAGACAGCCGGGGGTGGTTAAGGCCAGCGTTAACCTGGTTACCGAGTCGGCCCTTGTGGAGTTTGCCCCTGGGATCCGGCCCGACCCGCAGCACCTGGCCCAGATTTTGACAGAGGCAGGGTTTCCCAGCCGCTACAGTTCAGAGGGTGAGGCCCTCTCCGGCGGGAGTTCCGTTCGCGTCAGCGGTGCGGAGCACTCTCAAGATCCCTCTTCCCCTCCCGGTGGGTGGGAAGAAGCCTTGGATGTGCCTGCGGATCCCCTCTCTCGGCAGCGACAGCAGACCCGACACCACATTCGCCAAGCGCTCACCGCCGCTTTTTTGCTGCTGATTTCTGCCGCCGGACACTTGGATCTCTTCGCCCGTCTGGGCTTGCCCCTCCTTAATGATGTCTGGCTGCACTGGGGCTTGGCGACCTTGACTTTTGTCGGCCCAGCTCGCGGCATTGTCCTGGATGGTTGGAGAGGGGCGCGGCGGCTGGCCCCCAACATGAACACCTTGGTTACCTTGGGATCCGGATCGGCCTACCTGGCCAGTCTGGCGGGGTTGTTGGCCCCTCAGGTGGGCTGGGAGTGCTTTTTCGACGAGCCCGTCATGATGCTCAGCTTCATCCTGTTGGGACGGGCCTTGGAACAGCACAGCCGCCTGCGGGCGGCCAGCAGCCTGCAATCGCTGGTGAGCTTGTGTCCCAGTTTGGCTCGGCGGGTTCAGCCTGCAGAGAAGGCGGGATCTCTGGCTTCCAGCCCAGAGGGGAACCTGGATCTGGGATCCCAAACCGGAGAATGGTGCCCTGTCGAACAGGTGCGAGTGGGGGATTGGCTCCAAGTGCGGGCCGGCGAACAGATCCCGGTGGATGGAGAAGTCATTGCCGGCCAGGCCACGGTCAACGAGGGGATGCTGACAGGGGAACCCTTGCCGGTGCTGAAACAAGTGGGGGATCCCGTGGTGGCGGGAACGCTGAACCAATCGGGGTTGCTGCTGTGCCGGGCGACGCGCACCGGGAAAGACACCACCTTGGCCCAGATCATCCGCCTGGTGGAAGAGGCCCAAGCTCGCAAGGCCCCCATCCAAGGGATAGCCGACCAGGTGGCGGGCTACTTTACCTATGGGGTGGTGACCCTGGCCATTCTCACCTTTGGGTTCTGGTACTGGATTGGGATCCCACTCTGGGGGAGCGACGGTGCGGAGCACTTCGTCCTGGCGGGGTTCAGCCTGCACGCCCATCTGCATCTGAGTGACCATCCCCCTCACCCCACACCTCTGCTCAGCAGCCTCAAGATGGCCATTGCCGTTTTGGTGGTGGCCTGCCCCTGTGCTTTGGGGTTGGCTACGCCGATGGCCATCCTGGTGGGTACTGGCTTGGGAGCCGAGCGGGGTTTGCTCATCCGAGGGGGAGATGTTCTGGAGAAAGCCCATCGCTTGCAAACGGTGGTCTTCGACAAAACCGGCACCCTCACCCAAGGGGATCCCCACCTGACGGACTGTCTCAGCCTTGACCCCTCCCTAGATTCCAATCGCCTGCTCCAACTGGCGGCCACAGTGGAAAGCGGCACTCGCCATCCGCTGGCGCAAGCCATTTTGCAAGCCGCCCGCACCCAGGGTTTGCCGTTGCTCTCCGCCGGCGAGTTTCAAACCCAGCCGGGGATAGGGGTTGCTGCCCAAGTGGAAGGGCAGGCAGTGGTATTGGGATCCCTGGATGGGCTGGCTGCTTTGGGGATCCCAATTTCCCCAGAGACCCAGGCCCAGGCCGAGGCGCTACTGGCAGCCGGCAAAACGGTGGTGGGCGTGGCTGTAGAGGGATCCCTGGTGGGGCTGCTGGCAGCCCAGGATCCCTTGCGGCCCGATGCGCAGGCAACGCTGCAACAGCTCCGGAAAATGGGCCTGCAGGTGGTTTTGCTAACCGGCGATCGGGCGGAGGTGGCCCACCAGGTGGCTGAGGCTCTGCAAGTGCCAGGTCTCCGCGTTATCGCCGAGGTTCACCCGGCAGACAAAGCTCAAGTCATCCGAGATCTGCAGGCCCAGGGTCAGAGGGTGGCCATGGTGGGCGATGGCATCAACGACGCTCCGGCTTTGGCCCAAGCCGATGTGGGCATTGCCCTGCATTCCGCTACCGATGCCGCCCTTGAGACCGCCGATATCATTCTGATGCGCAACCACCTCTGGGATGTGGTGCAAGCCATCCGCCTCAGCCGCGCCACCTTCCGCAAGATCCAGCAGAACCTCCTCTGGGCCTTTGGCTACAACCTGGTGGGGATCCCGGTGGCAGCAGGCGTGCTCCTACCCCCCTTTGGCATTGGGCTTAGCCCGGCAATCGCTGGGGGTCTCATGGCCTTGAGTTCCCTCAGTGTAATCCTCAATTCACTCCTCTTGAGGCGAACTTTTGTACCCCGTAGATCTTCGAGTAGCCGCAGCTAAAAAAGTGTTAAAAATTACGAATGACTAAGTATCGATCGTTAAGTCTTCCGAGGTTTTACCGAGCTTCTGACACAATTTCCGCTGCGTCCAAGCCAAAAATTCGGCAACTTCGATTACATTTGATTAAAAAGATTAATCCGCTTTAACTTTTGAGGATTTGGTTGTAAGATTAGACCGAAACCAAGCTGTAAGCGCATCTTCTGGTTTCTTACTTAGCAAAGCAAAAACCGTGAAAATACTGAGAAAGCGCATCTTGCAGCGGTGAAGGGAGCAAAAGTATGGCGATGCTTGGAGATCTTCAGGAATTTTCCTTATGCGACCTGTTGCATTTAATGGAAAAGGGTAAGAAAGCAGGGCAATTATCCATCTGGGCACCCAATGGCATTCAGCGGATTTGGTTTTACCAAGGTCGGGTGGTCGCCGCCCTCACCCCTGAAGAAAAGCATCGTTTGGAAAGCCTGCTGACGCGCTTTGGCTTGGTGGACGAGCAGGTGGTCAGCCAGTTGGTCGCTAGGGGCTTGGAGGAGCCTCTGGGGCGTTGCCTGCAGCGGCAAGGGTTGATCTCGCCCGTAGATTTGGCCAAGCTCTTTCGCCATCAACTGCAAACCGGCCTCTACAGCCTCTTTGCCCTCGAATCCGGCCAGTTCAGCTTCCTGCCCAACGTGCCCATGCCCTACCGAGAAATGACTGGCCTCAGCAAAAGCGCCACCGCTGCTGTCCTGGAAGCCCTGCAGCAGCTCAAGCTGGAGCAACGCCCCGAAAAAGACCTGCCCGAACCCGATAGTTGCTTTTGGCGTACCAGCACCGAACTGCCTCTGTTCAAACTTTCTGCGCTGGAGTGGGGGATCCTGGAGCAGGTGTCGCCTTCCCGCAAGCTGACGGCTTTGGCTCAAGCACTGGGGGCAGACCTGCTGGAGGTGCGCTATGCCTGCGCCCGTCTGGCGAAGCTGGGGTTGATCAGCCCTTGTGAGGGGCCAACGGTTCTGGCTCGGTCTGGTCACTGGGAGCTGTCCAAGTCGATTGCTGAGGAGGTGAATCCCGAGCCGGTGAGGGAGAGGCTGGGGGCAAGGGTGCCTGGTCTCCAGGATGAGGGCAGCCCGGTCAAGCCTTCTCTGGTCAGTCGATTAGCCACCCTCCTCAAGGGCATGCGCGAAAAGTGAGGTAAACCTAACGGAAAAAAACAATCTTCTGGCTTTGTAAAGAACTTGGAAGGGTCTATAACTTTTCTCTAACTTCCGCTCACAGAGAAAGCAAAAATAGGAGTTCTATCTTACGAAGCGACATGATCCAACACAAAGCTGAAACAAAGGAAACTAGAACTCTTCTGTGAAGGGCTTCCGAGTGCTGCCTAATTGTATTCCTTGATAGATTTTCCCGGATAGTAAGTGTAACTGCTGGCGCGCAGAGTACCTAGCTACAAAGAACACAGCCGTTGATACACGGTTGTTGTCCGAGAGTACATGTACAAGAATGGGGATGTCTGAAATGTTACTAAGGCATTGATTTCCACTTATCCCACCGAATCAGAGGCTCGAAAAAATCTTATGGCCATAGTTGGAGACCTCCAAGAATTTTCCTTGCCTGATTTGTTGCAACTGATCGAGAGGGGCAGCAAAACAGGACAGCTCTGTATTTGGGCGCCCAGAGGTATCTACAGGATCTGGTTTTACCAAGGTCGGGTCATTGCTGCCCTACCACCTCAGGAAGAACACCGCCTGGAGAGCTTGCTGGCCCATTCCGGCTTGGTGAGCGAGCGGGTGGTCGAGAAGCTGGCTTCCTTTTGCGGCTCGGAAGAGCCTCTGGGGCGTTGCTTGCAGCGGCAAGGGTTGATTACCCCAGCAGCCCTGGCCAAGCTCTTCCGCCATCAACTGCAAACCGGCCTCTACAGCCTCTTTGCCCTCGAATCCGGCCAGTTCAGCTTCCTGCCCAACGTGCCCATGCCCTACCGAGAAATGACCGGCCTGAGCAAAGGCGCCACCGCTGCTGTCCTGGAAGCCCTGCAGCAGCTCAAGCTAGACCAGCGCCCCGAAAAAGACCTGCCAGAGCCTGATAGCTGCTTTTGGCGTACCAGCACCGAACTGCCTCTGTTCAAGCTTTCTGCGCTGGAGTGGGGGATCCTGGAGCAGGTGTCGCCTTCTCGCAAGCTGACGGCTTTGGCTCAAGCACTGGGGGCAGACCTGCTGGAGGTGCGCTATGCCTGTGCCCGTCTGGCCAAGCTGGGGTTGATCAGTCCCTGTGAGGGGCCAACGGTTCTGGCTCGGTCTTCTTCGGCCAGTCGCTTAGAGCTGTCCAAGTCAGTGGCTGAGGGGGTGAATCCTGAGCAAGTGAGGGAGAGGCTGGGGGCAAGGGTGCCCGGTTTTCAGGATGAGAGCGGCCCGGTCAAGCCTTCTCTGGTCAGTCGATTGGCCACCCTCCTCAAGGGCATTCGCGAAAAGTAAAAGCATAAGGACATTTGCGGTCATGTTTTCGGTTTTCGGGTAGAAACATTAGAAATAGGGAATCAGCAGGGAGATATAGGATGGCTAATCTGTCCTCTTTGCAGGCGATCCTCCAGAGCTATGTTGCCAATACGCCAGAAGTCCAGGGAGCAGCAGTGGTCACCCCTGACGGGTTACCTTTGGCTTCCACATTGCCTGTGGGTATGGATGAAGAGAGAACCTCTGCTATGTCGGCTGCCATGCTTTCTTTGGGCGAACGGATTGGGAGAGAGCTAGGGCGCGGAGCCATAGAGAGAGTTTTTGTACAGGGGGAAAAAGGATACGGGGTTTTAACCAGTTGTGGCCCCGATGCTGTCTTGCTGACAATTGCCAGTCATGAAGTCAAGCAGGGCTTGCTTTTTTTGGAAATTAAGCGAGTCGCGGCAAGCATTGCAGAGGCGATGAAGTAAGAAAACCAAATGCGGAAGCTAAGTCTTTAGATCCTATCCTGACGTTGAGGGAACTATGGCCATTAAACCTTCGGAGCTGCTCCAAGTCCTGATCTCGCGCACGCAATTCACCGATGATGACAAGAAGATTTTGCAGCAAAGTGCTGACTGGGGCAGCAGTATTGCGGTAGAAATGTCAGATGCCTTTTACGGCTATCTGGATCGCGATGCCGAAATGGCGGCAGTGATAGCCAAACACAACCGGCAGCGGCTGGGCCAAACCTTTGCCGACTGGTTCAAGGAAATGTTTACGGGCATGGATAACTGGGGGCCACAATACGCTGAGCGGCGCTGGAAGATTGGCATAGTTCATGTGCGCGTTGGGATCGGCCCTCAACATGTTGTGCCTGCTATGGCCACAGTTGTGCAGGAGGTCAGTCGGCGGTTGGTGAAAGAAGGCAAGCCTGAGCAGTTGCGCACCAGCTTGAGCAAGGTCTGTATGATTGACCTCTCCTTTATTGAGCAAGCCTACCTTGAGGTGGCCTACAATGCAGTGCAACAGGAAACAGGCATGAGTGAGGCTTTGTTCAAACGATTAATCGCCAATGGTGCTAACAGTTTAATTTGAGTTAATTTGAGTTAGAGTAGACTCTTGCTTGCTCTACTTGCTTAATTTCTCTGACTTCTGATTAGGCTGAGGCATCTGAGTTTCCGGAATCTCCACGAAGCAAAGCTGTTGTCAGTATCTCTATTCAAACTATCTGAGAATTATCTGAGAAACAAGCTGGGGATAGTTTTACCTCCCGTGCGGCACATGTGGTGCAGTTCCTCAAGGCTTTATTCGGCTTTGTCGCTAGAGCTTAGTCTGAGGCTGGTTTATGGGAAATATCTTGCGAATTGTTGTAACAGGGCCGGTGGGAGCTGGAAAGTCTACCTTTATTCGCACGATTAGCGAGATCGAGGTGGTGGACACCGATTGCAAAGCAACAGACGAGGTAGCAGAACTGAAGAAAACCACAACGGTAAGCATGGATTTTGGCCGTTTGAGGATTGGAGAGGATGAAGAAGAGATGTGGCTGCATCTCTACGGTACTCCCGGCCAGTCTCGCTTTAACTTTATGTGGGATATTTTGATTAAGCGTGCCCACGGCTATGTTCTTCTGGTGCCTGCGCACCTGCCGGGCCAGTTTCGCAATGCCCAAGCCATTCAATCTTTTATGAAGGCCAGGACGAGCGCCCCCTACGTGATTGGGATCACCCACGTCGATCAACCCAATGCCTGGGATCCAGAAGACATTTTGTTAATTTTGGGGAATCAGGACGGTTCAGTTCCGCACACCACTTTGAATGCCCAGGAGCCGGCTTCTGTTGCCAACACGTTGCTTCTGTTGGTTGAGCAAATGATGCCCCAGGTGGTTGTTTGAACAGATTTTCAGGTATCCGCCGGTCTAGAACTTCAGCAACATTGGCCCTAGCCAAGACAGGCGTATCTTTTGCGTGACAGGGATCCCTCCCGCAAAGCCGGAAAAGGGGAGACTGGATTCTGTGGAGATTCGCCGGATAATAAAATGTCCTGAGTGCTCTTTCTGGCCAGCCATTGAACCAAGGGGATCCCTGCTGTGTTGCTTCTTGACTGCTCTCCCCTGACCCTTTCCCCAGAAGAAGCGCGGGAGAAACTGTTGTATCTCCTCGCCCAACTGGCCTATCGAGAAGGCTCCTTTACCCTCACTTCTGGACAGAAGAGCCCCTACTACATCAACTGCAAACCGGTTACCCTTCACCCCCAAGGAGCTTATTGGGTGGGATCCCTGCTGCACCGACTGTTGCCGCCCGAAACCGAAGCAGTGGCTGGGATGACGCTGGGAGCGGATCCCTTGGTGACGGCGGTGAGTTTGGCCTCCCTGAGGGCTGAGCCTGCCAACCTAGCCGCCCTAATCGTGCGCAAAGAGCCCAAGGGGCACGGCACGCAAGCCTGGATCGAGGGGCCGGAGTTGCCGGCAGGCAGTCGGGTGTGGATCCTGGAAGATGTGGTGACCACCGGCAGTTCTGCTTTGAAGGCTGTCGAACGGGTGCGGGCAGCCGGCTACCGGGCGGAAGGGATCCTGGCTTTGGTGGATCGGCTGGAAGGGGCAGAAGACCGCTGCCGAGAAGCAGGGATCGCCTTTCGTCGCCTATTCACCCTTCCAGAAGTGCAGGCTTGCCATCGGGCCTTGACCTCAGGAAAATCAAAGGACTAGCCTGCCCCCTTGGTGAGCATCAAAGCTTTGGAGAGCGGACATGCTGCCCCCTGCCTACTCAGCTCTGCCCAGCCGAAATCTGCCGAGCCTACCGCATCGGGCGCGGGTGGCTGTGTACGTGGTGATGAACATCGAGCACTTCACCTTTGGCAAGCTGGGCACGGCCATTCAACCCCATCTCACCAGCTCCCCTGAGATCGCCAACTACGGCTGGCGGGACTATGGCAATCGGGTGGGCATTTGGCGCTTGTTTGAACTGTTCGCGGAGCTGGGGATCCCGGTGACGGCGGCCTTGAATGCGGAAATGGTGGATCTTTACCCCCCCATCATCGAAGGGATCCGCCAATACGGCTGGTCGGTGCTGGCCCACGGCTGGAACAACTCCACCGGCCACAGCGGCCTGGCCCGTGACGTCGAACAGGAGCTCATTGAGCGCAGTTTGTCCCTTTTGGAGAAGGTGTCGGGATCCCGCCCTTGGGGCTGGCTGACGCCGGGGTTTTCCGTTAGCGAGAACACCTTTGACCTGCTCAAGGCTGCCGGGATCCGCTACACCACCGACTGGGTAAACGACGACCAACCCTACTGGCTGCAGACTGCCGCCGGCCCTCTCTTGGGGATCCCCTACACTCTAGAGGCCAACGACATCAGCCTTTGTCTGAGCGCCCGCCTGCCGGCAGAAGCCTTTGCCCAAGCCCTCATCGACCAGTTTGATCAACTGTGGCAAGATGGGGAACGCTCCCCCCGCGTCATGGCCATCGGCCTACATCCTTTCATTGTCGGGCAGCCTCTGCGGATGGGATCCCTGAAAAAAGCCTTGCAGCACATCCAATCTCGCCCTCAGACTTGGCTCACCACCGGTGATGGCCTCTACGACTGGTATGCCCAAGCCTGTCCTGCTCCTGAGACGCCCTGACGGGATCCCCTGGCCAGAGGGAAAAGCGCGTCTTGGCCTTGGATCCTGCTCATTTTTTAACTTTGTTCTAATTTTGTCTTGTCTGGAGCTGTCCACCGTGGCTCCAGAAGTGACAGCATAGGCGGTGAAACCACCTAGGGCAAAAGGGCTTGGCCATGCGCATGGGCAGACTCAGTGGGATCCTCCTGCACCCCACCTCGCTACCGGGGCCATTTGGTATCGGCGATCTGGGGCCATCGGCTTATCGCTTTGTGGACTTTCTGGTGGAGAGCGGCCAACGCCTCTGGCAGGTTCTTCCTCTTGGGCCGACCGGCTGGGGCAACTCCCCCTACATGAGCTTTTCCTCCATTGCCGGCAACCCGCTTCTCATCAGCCCGGAGCTATTGGTGGGGGCCGGTTGGCTGGATCCCAACAGTTGGCAGGATCTGCCCCAATGGCCAACGATCCAAGCCGGGTCTGCCGAGCGGGTGGACTACGAAACCGTGATCCCCTTCAAGCTGGGCCTGCTGCACCGCGCCTGGGCAACCTTCAAAGAAAAAGCGTCCGCCGCCGACTGGGAAGCCTTCCAAGCCTATTGTGCTGCCGAAGCCGATTGGTTGCCCGACTATGCCCTGTTCATGGCCCTCAAGGATGTGTACGGCGAGCAAGAGTGGAACCAATGGGATCCGGCCTTGGTGCGACGGGATCCGCCGGCCCTGCAAGAGGCTCGCGACCGCTATGCCGATGCCATTACCGAGCAGATGTTTTGGCAGTATCTGTTCGCCCAGCAGTGGGGATCCTTGAGGGAGTATGCCCATCGGCATCAAGTGCAGCTCATCGGGGATGTGCCCATCTATGTTGCCCCCAACAGTGCCGACGTGTGGGCCAACCGGGAGCTGTTTCACCTGGATGAACAGGGACGGCCTTTACAAGTAGCCGGTGTGCCGCCGGACTATTTCAGCCCCACCGGGCAGCGCTGGGGCAACCCCCTCTACAACTGGGAAGTGCTCAAGGCCCGTGGCTACGACTGGTGGATCAAACGCATGCAGGCCATTCTCAAGCAAGTGGATTGTGTGCGCATCGACCACTTTCGCGGCTTCGAGAGCTACTGGGCCATTCCGGGCGATGCGGAAACGGCTGTGGAAGGGGAGTGGCAAAAAGGGCCGGGAGCAGATTTCTTTCAGGCCCTGGCCGACAAGCTGGGGGAAATCCCGGTGATTGCCGAAGATCTGGGAGACATCACGCCCGAGGTGTTGCAACTGCGGGATCAATTCGGCCTGCTCGGCATGAAGGTGCTGCTGTTTGCTTTTGGTTCCGGGCCGGATAACCCCTATTTGCCCCATGCCTACGAGCGTAACTTTGTCGTTTACACCGGCACCCACGACAACAATACGGTGGTGGGCTGGTTTCATGACCCGGAGCGCTCGGAGTGGGAAAAACAAAACCTGCTGCGCTATTTGGGCTGCCAGGGATCCGGGGGCATCCATTGGGATCTGATCCGCTTGGCCCTTTCTTCCGTAGCCGACCTGGCCATCATTCCCCTGCAGGATGTGATGGGGCTGGGGGCAGAGGCGCGCATGAACTTCCCCGGCACCACCGAGAACAACTGGGCCTGGCGCTACCGCGAGGACATGCTGCGGCAGGACATGATCCAGCGGCTGGCCGAGATGAGCGTGACCTATGGGCGCATCTCTCCTCAAGAGTTGGAGCAACGGCGAGCAGCCCTAGCCCAAGAACGGGCGGCAGGGTCTTCTCAAGCTGCCCCCAGCCTCGTCTAATGCTGGATCCCGCCCATCAGCAGCCCGATCCGCTCTTCGGTGGCCTCTTCAGGCCTGAGTTCTCCTACCAGGCGGCCCTCATGGATCACCAAAATGCGATCCGACAAGCTGATCACCTCATTCAAATCCGCCGATACCAGCAGCACCCCCATGCCCTGATCCCGTGCCTGCAGGATGCGGCGATGAATGGCCTCGATGGCCCCCACATCCACCCCCCGCGTCGGCTGGGCAGCCACCAGCACCTTGGATCCACAGGAAAGCTCCCGTCCCACAACGATCTTCTGGGCATTGCCCCCAGAATAGCGGCGGGCCGTCAGGGAAATGCTGCGGGGGCGAACGTCGAAGCTCTCCACCACCTGGCGGGCATGTTGGTCAATGGCCTCTTCCCGAAAAAATCCCAACCAGCCGGTATACGGCTTTTGATGGTGATCCCCCAGGATCAGGTTGTCGCGGGTGGGGAAATCCAGCACCAAACCTCTCACATTGCGATCTTCGGGGATATGACTCAGACCCCAGCAACGCACCTGTCGGGCCGAAGCAGACAGGGATCCGGCTCCATAGCGAATTTGGCCGCGGTAGCTTCTCAAGCCGGTGATCGCCTCCACCAATTCCGTTTGGCCGTTTCCCTCCACACCGGCAAGGCCCACAATCTCGCCGGCACGTACCTGGAAGCTCGCCCCCGCCACCGCCGGCTTCCGCCCCGGTATATCCACCCACAGATCTCGCACATCCAGCAACACCTCCCCAGGGGTAGCGGCCTTTTTTTCAACGGTCAGACTGACTTCCCGCCCCACCATCAGCCGCGCCAGTTCCTGGGCATCGGTTTGGGCAGTGGGCAACGTCGCCACCACCTTGCCATCCCGAATGACGGTGACGCGGTCGGCCAGTTGCATTACCTCCTTCAGCTTGTGGCTGATGAAAATGACAGCTCCCCCCCGCCGGGCAAAGCGGCGCAAAAACGCAAACAGCTCGCCTGCCTCCTGCGGAGTCAACACTGCCGTCGGCTCATCCAAAATCAAGATGCGGGCCTTGCGGTAGAGCATTTTCAAGATCTCCACCCGCTGCTGTAGGCCTACCGGCAGATCCTCCACTCTGGCGTCGGGATCCAGATGGAAGCCCATCTCGGCAATCAACTGAGCCACCTCAGCCCTGGCCCGACGGAAATTGACCTGAAAAAGATGGCCGGGTTCGGCCCCAAGAACCACGTTTTCCGTAACCGTCAAGGGATCCACCAACATAAAGTGTTGATGCACCATCCCAATTCCCAACCGAATGGCATCGGCGGGACTGTGAATTTTGGCCGGTTGCCCATCCACTTGAATGGATCCCTCGTCCGGGCTGACCAACCCATAGACGATCTTCATCAGGGTAGACTTGCCCGCCCCGTTCTCCCCCATCAGCGCCAGAATCTCTCCCCAACGCACCTCCAGATCGATGTGGTCGTTGGCCAGCACCAGAGGATAACGCTTGGTGATCCCCTGCAAGCGAAGGGCAATATCGCTGCGATGGGATCCCTCTGCCAAGGAAGGATCAGGCCCACTCATGAGGTGCTTCTTGAACGCCTTTTCCAGCATAGGTTGTGAACTGCCATGCCAGAGGAAAGCATTTCTGGGGGTATTGTGAGAGTCTCTCTTTTTCTAAGCACTATGGTCATTTCGATTCAAACTGGGACACTGCACCCACACCTAAAACGTTGGTCACGTCGTTACGTCGTCGCATCGTCGCGTCAGCGTTGCGGTTCCCGTCAGGGTGCCGTAGGCATAGCAATAGCGCTGCGGAGCAATAATGCACGGGGCCAGAAGGCTTTTTTCAATAGCCCAGGCGTCTTACCCTAGCCTGAAACAACTATGTCTAATAACTAATGGTGCAACATCCAAGGTCGCCCACAGGATTGGGAGCGATATTTTGGCGAGTTTGGATCAGAATTTGAGTGCTGTTCACGCTTGATCAGTTTGGGTTCTCTTCCCCCCTTTGAAATAGGCAAAGAGCTGGAAAGCTGAACCATGGGAACTGAAATGAGACGTTTCCCTTCCTGATTGCAAGAAGGACAATAGGCCGGATCTCGATATTGAGATAAGGGCCGCCATACCTCAAACTCCCCACAGGTTTGACACTTAAACTCATACAGCGGCATCTTCCTATTCCACCCCCTTGAACGAGGCATCGGATAACATTCACCTAGGGAGAATATCTATGTCGAAGATTTGCGTAGGAACAGCCACCGTACAGCAAGCATTGGGAATATCGACGATCCCACTCACTCTGCCCTCCACCGGTGCAGAACTGAGCAGCAGATAAGCTTGTTCTCCCGTAAAGCCGAATTTTTTCAGATATTCGATGGCATTTAAGCAGGCGCGTCGATAGGCAATGTGAACATCCATATAATGCTGCTTACCTGTAAGCTCGTCCACAGAAATGCCCTCAAACACAAGGTATTCCGAGTAACGTGGCTCAACAGGGCCGGGCTTAAAAATGGGGTTAACCAATCTGTACTTCTCAACACCACCCTTGATTAGATCGACGTGGAGATCGATGTAGCCCGACATCTCAATAGCGCCACAAAAAGAGATCTCCCCATCCCCTTGCGAGAAGTGAATATCTCCCATCGACAGCTTGGCACCCTCCACGTAAACCGGGAAGTAGATCCGTGTTCCTTTAGACAGGTTTTTAATATCGCAATTACCGCCGTGCTCTCGCGGGGGCACCGTCCGAGCCGCTTCAGCAGCAACCCGCTCATACTCTGACTTGGGCAAAGTTCCCAAAATTGCGTTCTTGGGATTGGGCAAGGCGGCCAGCACAGGCTGATTGCCGGATAGCCCCGCGCCGTAAGTGCGCAAATCGGGAGCCGAAGCGACCAGCTCAGCTTCCCGCTTATTCCAAGCCGCCAGCAACTCGTGAGATGGGGCACAGCCAATGAGGCCGGGGTGAATGATGCCGGCAAAGCGCACATGGGGAATGTGTCTGGAAGTGGTGTAAATGCCTTGAAAATCCCAGATGGCTTTGGCCGCGTTGGGAAAATGATCGGTGAGGAATCCCCCTCCATTTTCTTTGGCAAAAATACCTGTAAACCCCCACTCGTCTCCCGGCAGTGGCCCAATGTCTAACAGATCGACAACCAGGATATCTCCAGGCTGGGCGCCGTTAACCCAAATAGGCCCACTCAAAACATGGACAACGCTTAGGTCAACCTGCTCAATGTCGGAAGGATCATCGTTGTTTTTGATTTGCCCATCCGTCCAGTCTTTACACTCAATTCGGAATACCTCGCCAGGGTTTACAGAAACCACAGCGGGAATATCAGGATGCCAGCGGTTGTGACCCGGTAGATCCTGTTGATCCATTGGCTTAGTCAGGTCAACTTTAAACAGCGTTTTGGGCATGGGATCCTATCCTTGAGTCATCACTCTGCGGTCAGACTTTGAATGCACAAAAGCCTATCTCCAATAGAGAAGCTAATACTGTAGTAAAAGCTACAATTCATAGTGCTGTTATCTACAATCGCAGAGCGGGAGATGAGGAGCTTAGATCGACAGGCTATTTCACTGCAATTCAAAGTAACTATCAATCAATTCACCAAAGTAACGGCCAATCCATTCGGCGACAGATCGATTTAGCCGTCAGCTCCTAAAGCGTTGCAGGATCCTCTCCAGAAAATCCCTAGAGAACATGGTGGGTTGTCGGCCAAATCCTGATTTTTCAATTAGCCCCCTTGGCTTCCCTTGAGAAAGGGAAACTCAAGCTCTTTCTTGAGCTCCAAGTTCTGAAAACCCAATTGCCGCAAGCCGGGGATCCCGAATGCTCGGGCTAGTCAAGTGCCTGTAGCTGGGCTAGGAAATCTGCCACCGTCAGGGATCCCAGCTCCTGCCGATGGCGCTGGCGCACGCTCACCGTTCCTGCCGCTTGTTCCTGTTCCCCCACGATCAACATAAAAGGGATCCGGGCCTTCTCGGCACTGCGGATTTTTTTGGGCAAACGATCGCTGTCGGCATCGATGTGGACGCGGATCCCCTGCTCTCGCAGCTGATCCCGCACCTGGGTGGCGTAGCCCAGATACTGATCGGAAACGGGCAAAATGCGCACCTGTTCCGGGGCCAGCCAGAAGGGAAAATCCCCAGCGTATTCTTCAATCAGGATCCCAATGAGTCGCTCCAGCGAGCCAAAGGGAGCACGGTGAATCATCACCGGACGCTGCCGGGATCCATCCTCAGCTACGTATTGCAGATCAAAGCGCTGTGGGTTTTGGTAGTCCACCTGAACCGTGCCCAGTTGCCACTCCCGATCCAGCGCGTCGCGGAAAATAAAATCCAGCTTCGGCCCATAGAAGGCTGCCTCTCCGATCCCTTCAAAGTGGGGCATCGACAACTTCTCCACAGCGCGACGGATGGCATTTTCGGCTTTGTCCCAATCTTCGGGGGATCCCAGATATTTGTCCGACTTGGGATCCCGGAAGCTGAGGCGGGCGCGAAAATCCTTGAGCTTGAGCTTATCGAAAACCACCAAAATGAGATCGACAACCTTGAGAAACTCCTCCTCCAATTGATCGGGGCGAACAAACAAATGGGCATCGTCCACCGTGAAGCCACGCACTCGCGTCAGACCTCCCAATTCCCCCGATTGCTCGTAGCGATAAACGGTGCCGAACTCGGCATATCGTAGGGGCAAATCGCGGTAGGATCTCAGCTCGGATTTGTAGATTTGGATGTGAAAAGGACAATTCATCGGCTTCATGACAAAGCCCTGTTCAGCCGCACGCGCCTGCTCATTCTCCGACATCATGGGAAACATATCTTCCCGATACTTTTGCCAGTGGCCGG
Organism: Synechococcus sp. W55.1; assembly: GCF_047461655.1. Classification (NCBI taxonomy): domain Bacteria; kingdom Bacillati; phylum Cyanobacteriota; class Cyanophyceae; order Synechococcales; family Synechococcaceae; genus Synechococcus; species Synechococcus sp. W55.1. The sequence goes on along the minus strand of NZ_JANSHN010000003.1, from coordinate 10,404 downwards.
AGATCTTGAACAAGTCCACACGGGCAATATGAGGGGTAACCACCGGCAGGTAGCCCCGCTTGAGCTGCTCCTGCTTGAGAAAATCCTCCAGCACCGAGCGCAGAATGGTGCCCTTGGGTGTCCAGAGAGGCAGCCCCGGCCCCACCTCATCCGAAAACAAAAATAGGCCCAGTTCTTTGCCCAGCTTGCGGTGATCCCGCCGTTTGGCTTCTTCCAGCCGCCGTTTGTATTCTTTCAGCTCCTCTGGGGTCTCCCAGGCGGTGCCGTAGATGCGTTGGAGCTGCGGCTTGGTTTCATCCCCCCGCCAATAAGCGCCGGCCACACTGAGCAAATCAAAGGCTCTGGGGTTGAGATCTCGGGTGTTTTCCACGTGGGGGCCAGCACAGAGATCCCACCATTCATCCCCCAAGTGATAAATGCTGATGACCTCTCCTTCGGGAATGCTGTCCAAGATCTCCAGCTTATAGGGTTCGCCGAGGGCTTCGATTCTGCGCCTGGCTTCTTCCCGGCTCACCTCCTCGCGGATCACCGGCAAACCTTTTTTGATGATCGCCTGCATCTCTTTTTTGATGCGGTCGAGATCCTCAGGCGTAAAGGGTTCGGGATGGTCAAAATCGTAATAGAAGCCGTAGTCGGTGGTGGGGCCGATGGTCACCTGGGCCTTGGGAAACAGCTTTTGCACCGCCATAGCCAGGACATGGGAAGTGGTGTGGCGGATGCGCTCCAGTTGGGGAGACTCGTGAGTGCGCAGCAGTTTGAGGGTGCTGTTGGCCTTCTGAGGTGATTCGGCTGGCTGAGACATCGGAACCTACTTTGAAACAAACAAATCAAATACTGTGTCCCTATCTTAGGCTGGGGCGAGAGCGGCAGGGATCCCAAGCTGAGTCCATTCCCCTGTTTGCCGAGTCAATCGCAAACCTGACAACTGGGCCCGGAACAAGGGGGGAAAGTACACAGTATCCTAAAGGGGTTGACCCCCACACCCGAGCCATGATCTCTTCGCGCACCGACTTCACGGAATGCCCTGTCGCCTCTGCTCCCCCAGTTTCCGAAACCGGCCCGGCTTCTCGTCCTGAATCTTGGGCTGCCCCCGTTCTGGCCGCCATCGATGTGGGCAGCAACTCTCTCCACATGGTGGTGGTGCGCATCAATCCCCGTATCCCCAGCTTCACCATCATCTCCCGCGAAAAAGCCACCGTGCGGCTGGGGGAATACTGCAACCAGACGGGTGCCCTGACCCCTGCAGCCATGGAGCGGGCCCGAGTGGCCCTGGAACGATTTTGCCGCATTGCCGAGAGCTTTCAGGTGCATTCCATTGTTGCGGTGGCCACCAGTGCTGTGCGCGAGGCCCCCAATGGGCCGGAGTTTTTGAAGCGGATTGAACGGGAGCTGGGCCTGCGGGTGGAGTTGATCTCGGGGCAGGAAGAGGCCCGCCGCATTTATCTGGGAGTGCTCTCGGCGATGGAGTTCCACAACCGGATGCACGCGGTGGTGGATATCGGCGGTGGCTCCACAGAGCTGATCTTGGGCAATGGCCAAGAGCCGGAGTTTCTGCGCAGCATCAAGGTGGGAGCTGTGCGTCTAACCCAGGCTTTTTTGCACCACGATCCGCCCACTTCTGGCGAACTGCAAGCCCTGCGCCAGCACATCCGCGGCATGCTGGAATCCCCCATTGAGCAGATGAAACGGATCGTCGCATCTTCACAACAACAGGGATCCCTGCCTTTGGTGGGCACCTCTGGCACCGTCGAGAGCCTGGCCCAGTGGGATGCCCGCCGTCGTTTGGGCGCTCCCCCCAGTCGCCTGCAGGGGTATGAGTTCAGCTTGGAAGCCTTGCGCGGCTACATCAAAGAGCTGCGATCCCTGACGGTGGCCGAACGGCAAAAACTTCCCGGCCTAGGGGAAAGACGGGGGGAGATCATCCTGGCCGGCGCCCTGATCCTAGAGGAAGTGATGAGTCTGCTGGGGGTAGAGCGGGTTCAATTTTGCGAACGGGCTTTGCGGGAAGGGCTGATCGTGGATTGGATGATCGGCCAAGGCTTGATTGAGGATCGGCTGCGCTACCACAGCTCGGTGCGGCGGCGCAGTGTGCTCAAGCTGGCGGAAAAATATCAGGTGGAGCTGCCCTATGCCGAACGGGTGGCCGAATTTGCCCTCAGCCTCTTCGACCAGACCCGCGGCCTGTTGCATGGTTGGGGATCCCGCGAGCGGGCCCTCCTCTGGTCAGCGGCCATGCTGCACAACTGCGGCCACTTTATCAGCCATGCCGCCCACCACAAACACTCCTACTACCTGATTCGCCATGGGGAACTGTTGGGCTTCAATGAAGAAGAGGTGGAAGTGATCGCCAACTTGGCCCGCTACCACCGCAAATCGCCTCCCAAGAAGAAGCACGAAAACTTTCAGCGCCTCACCGACGAACGGGATCGCCAAATCGTCTTGGAACTGAGCCCCTTGCTGCGCATGGCTTGTGCCCTGGATCGCCGCCGTCTGCAAGCCATCCAAGCGCTGCACTGCCGTTTTCAGCTCTTGGGAGAAGGCTCTCGGCAGATGGAGCTGATTTTGGATCCCAGGCATCCCAATGATGACTGCGCCTTGGAGCTGTGGAGCTTGAACGAGAAGAAAAAAGTCTTCGAACAGCAGTTCAAGCTGCAGGTGATCCCCAAATTGTCCACTCAGATCGAGCGCAGCTCAAATCCTTTTGAGGCAGCAGTTTAGCCCCTGCCCGCAGGAGGTTTCTGGTGGGCACCTGGCAACGGTAGAATGTTTGACGATGAAGCTGTGGTTGTGGGCGGCTCTCCCGCCACTGAATGCTGAGCAAAACGGAGTTGTTGAGATGGCCAAGTTGTTGTTGGGGGATCAAGCCTTTGAGGTCGAGCTACTGACGGATACGCCCACCAATTGGCCGGGAATTAAAGTCATGTCCAAGGGGGCCAAGCTGGATATTCCGGCTGGAACTGTGGTGAAGGTGGAGTCCGAGGATGACCACGCGACCGGGTCCTACAAAGTGGTCTATCGTCTGGCCCCCGCCTATCCCCGCAGTTGGAGGCTGCTCCTAGAGCGGGAGAGCGCTGCTACCGCGCCTCAAGCGGCATCGGCCCCAGAACCAGAGGTCGCTCAGGCCAGCAGCTCAGAAGGAGGGCTGCCGAATAGCGATAAAATCTTCACCATCAAGGTATCCGGCCTTGTGGGAGGAGGCGTGCGCAGAAGCGTTGTCGAGTACAAAGTGCCCTTCAGCCGCCTTTCCCAAGAAGTGAAGCGGATTACCCAAATGGGAGGCAAAATCATCGGCATTGCTGAATCCAATCTGTTAAGCAACCTTGAGTAGCCGGTGGCTTTCTGAGAGACGCTGGGTTCTTTTGCCAAAGCCGCCGATTCAAACTCTCCCAACCAAAACTCTCTTGCTTGGAGAGCATAAGGGATCCCTGCAGTTTTTGGGTAGGCAGCGGCTGCTCCCATACCCCTAACTTAAGAATGGGGTGGTAGGCTGTCATTGGTTTTGCCGTTGTCCAGAAGGCTGCCTTTCCCCTCTGTGCTGGGGGTGGCTTTCTGCTGAGAAAAGGCGTTCCGGTGAGGGCTGAACTACTTGAGCGCCATCGACATGATTGAAAGTGGGGAGTGAGGTCATGACATCTCAACGACATCCAACGCGCTTGGGAGGGTCGATACCCCAAGGCTACTCAGGCTCTGGGTCAACAAAGGGATCCCAGCCATACTCCTCACCCACTTCACGACAGAGCTTTCCCCATCCCCCTCGACGTTCGCCGGCAAAGTCTCGCCTTAGGTCGTTCCACTTTTTCAGCTTGCTGGTGATCCTGCTGGGGTTTGGGACTGGAGCCCTGGTAGCCTGGGCAACTGCTCATCCCGATTGGGTCAGCCGCTTGCCAGGGCTATCGCCGCCTGTAGCCGAGATACCCGCTCCCCGCGCCCATGCCAAAGCGGCTCAACAGCGCTTGCCCCTTCCCCAAGAGCTGCAACTGGAACGGGATCCCTTTGCTTTGGATCCCTTGGCCAGTCTTTCCTATGTGCCCGCCATCATGTATCACGATGTGGTGGCTGGCCGCAAGCAGGTCTGGTTCGACACTACGGCGGCGGAGCTGCGGCAACACTTTGAGGCCATTAAGCAGGCGGGGTTGACCCCCATCCACATCGACCAACTGTACAAACACCTGCGGGACGGGGATCCCTTGCCCGAAAAAGCCATTTTGCTCACTTTTGACGACGCCTACCTGGGCCTGTACGAGAACGCCTACCCCCTTTTGAAGGAGTACAACTACCCCGCCACCTACTTTGTGCAAACCGGCTTTGTCGGCGTGCCCACCAGCAAGGATCACTTCACCTGGGATCAAATGCGGGAGATGGATGCCAGCGGGCTGATCGACTTTGCCGCCCACACCGTCACCCATCCCCCTGACCTGCGGGTGCTAGACGATGCCCGTCTGCGGCGGGAAGTGTTCGACTGCAAGACCAAGCTGGAGCAGGAGCTGGGCCACCCCATCCACTACTTTGCCTATCCCGAAGGCAACCGGGACGAGCGGGTGAAGCAATACCTGGCCGATGCCGGTTACCGGATGTCTTTTACGATGGATCCCGGTTTTACAGGACAATCGCCCAACTTGCTGGAGGTGCGACGCTTTAACCAGTTTCGCATCACCGAGGCCATCATTGGCGCCCGCACCTTCACCCTCAACCGCAGCCCCGACTACCGGCTGGATGTGACCCAACCGTTGGCCTTGACCGACGAAGTGATCGACCAGGTGCGTGTTCTCACCCTTCGCGGCGGGCGGGCGGCTACGGTGCATGCGGAGCGGCGCTACGAGGTCAGCACCCTGGCCCAGCGCTACCAGGCCGATGCCGGCATCAATGGCAGCTTTTTCTCCATCCCTTGGATCAACTCTGCCAGCAATGTCATGGTGGGGCCGGTGATGGCTGCCAACCACAAGACCTTCATCCCCGGTCGTCCCGAAGATGACCAGGCAATCCGCGGCCGGCCGCTGGTGCTGCTGGGCAGGGATCGCCTCCGCTTTGTGCCCTTTGATCCCGACACCATGACCCACTTGGAGAACATCCGCCAGTTGATGCCGGATGTCACGGATCTGTTTGTGGCCGGTCTATGGCTGGTTAAGGATGGCCATGCCCTCTCTCCGGCGGAGATCAACTCGTTCCGCCTTGCCAGCGCTGCTGAGTTTCGCCCCAGAGCTTTCTTTGGGGTAGATGACCAGGAGCGGGTGGTGATCGGAGTTACCAAAACCCACGTCAACGCCGCCATCCTGGCCAGTCTGCTGCCCAAAACCGGGATCCGGGAAGCCGTGCTGCTGGATTCTGGCTTTAGCACGTCGCTGGTCTACCAGGGGCAGATCTTGGGCACGGGCCATGCTGCTCCCCATCAGCCTAGCCGTCCTGTGCCCCATGCCATTTTGCTCTACGACCTGACTCGCCTTTGGCGGGAGGATCCCCATCCCGAGGCCAAGGCTGGCTCTGAGGGAGATCGGCTGGAGGGGCTGGTGCAACTTTTGCCCGGCAGCGAGCAAGAGGCGGCCAAAGCCCAACTCAAGAGCATTCTGGCCGGCCAACGCACGTTGAGGCGGGGGGATCGGGGGGCAGCGGTGGTAGCTGTGCAACTGGGGTTGAGCCGTTTGGCCGCTCAGCAGGGACGGCTGGATCTGCTCCCCTCTGGCCCCGATGGGGTGTATGGTCAAGAGGTGGCCCAGGCAATGGCGGAATTGGTGCTAAAAGAGCCCAGCGATAGGTCAGAACCTGTTGCTGAGGGATCCCTTCCTCAAGCCACCCCCACCCCCCTGGTGGCCGGAACGGCGACATCCCCCCACAGCGTGGACATCCTCGATGCTCAACTGCTGCAGCGCCTGCTGGAGCGTGTCCACTGGACTCCTCCCTCGGTACTGGTGGATACGCGCTTGGAACGGTCAGCCTTGCTCCTAGAGCGCAAGCCGGAGCGTAAGCTGCTGCCCAGCGCTTCTGTCCAACCCCACACCGGTGCTCCCAGCCCGACCTCCGGGTTAAGTCGGTAATCTGCGATACAGCCATTCCGCAACAGAGGGTCTATCCTGGCCGAAGAAGTCCGGCTTGCCTCTAGCCCTGGGGGCTAAGTTTGCTGTTTACCCTGCCGGTGGTGCTTAGGAGAGGTGTGCTGAGGGAGGTCATGACATCTGCTGCTGAAGGGGGGGCCGAGAACCCTGGGGCGACCTGGGTAATGGAGAAGCGGATTCTCGGCAACCCGGCTGATCCCCTGCGGTCGGCTGCCCAGCTCGAGCCGAGCATGTGGGTACGGCTGTTGTATCCTCCTTCTGTTAAGGGGAGGCTGGGGATCGTCCTCACCCGTGAAAACCGCGACCGCTGGCTGGTGACTCTGGCCGGTGAGGGAGAAGAGGTGGTCCTGTCCCTGGCGGTACGGGAACTGGTACCCCTTGGCTGAGGTTGTCAAGGATATCTTGGCGAGGGCTGGTTCTGTTATCCTGCTCTCAATGCGGTTTTTCAGGTCGCTGCTCTATGGTTGCTGCTCTGGCCTTCAACCCTTCCTCGGATCCCCCTCGATCGCTTCTGCCCGAGGAGATCACCTGGCTGGTCAGCCTCAGCTACAACGAACAGGGCCTGATCCCGGCCATCGTGCAGGACTACCTGGACGGAACAGTGCTGATGATGGCCTGGATGAACCGGGAATCGCTGCAAAAAACCCTGGAAACAGGCCGCACCTGGTTTTGGAGCCGCTCGCGGCAGGCGTTGTGGCCCAAGGGGGAAACTTCTGGCCATGTGCAGTGGGTCAAACAAATCCGCTACGACTGCGACGGCGACGCCCTGGTCATCCTGGTGGAGCAGGTGGGAGATGCGGCTTGCCACACGGGGGCGCGCAGTTGCTTCTTCCGCCCACTGCCAGGGGATCAAAGGGATCCCATCCCGGCAGCAGATACTCTGTCTCAGGTGTTTGCCGTGGTCAAGGCCCGCCAGGCGGATCCCCGTCCCGATTCCTACACCAGCAGCTTGCTAGCCAAGGGGGAAAATGCCATTTTGAAGAAACTTGGCGAGGAAACGGCTGAGGTGGTGATGGCGGCTAAGGATCAAGACCGCGTGGCTTTGGCCCGTGAGATGGCCGACCTCTGGTACCACTGCCTCGTGGCCCTTGCTCACTATCAGGTAGATGTTAGGGATGTCTATCGCCAGCTCCAAGCCCGCCGTTCCGCCAAGTGAAAGGGCCATGTCCCCCGAAGGCGGTGCTCCCGCAGATCCCTCTCCGTCCTCTTGGGATCCCTCCCTGGACAAAGCCCACCTGGATTTACAAGCCGCGCGCTGTGGCCAAGTGGATCTGGAAACCGATCGGGAGACCTTGGCCCGTTACCTGAGAGGCCATGCCCAGTGGATCCAGCGGTGCTTCAGGCCATTGCAGGTGGAAGCTTTGTCTGCCGAGACTTACAGGTTGCAGTTTTTCCGCATGGGCGGGCTGGGGTTTGAGCTGGAGCCCAGTTTTGGGGTCAAGATCTGGCCGGATAAAGATTACCGGTTTTGTCTGACCTCGATTGAGTTGCCCGGCGATGAAGGAATGCCTTACCGGGTCAGCTGCCAAGCCGATTTCCAGCTGGAGGAGCTGCAGGGATCCCTGAAAGACCTGCCCACCACCCGTGTTCACTGGGCTCTTCATCTGGAGATCTGGCTGGCTTTGCCCAGGTTTTTGCAGGTTCTGCCCCGCAAGTTGGTTTATCGGGTGGCCCATCAAGTGGTGCAGCAGGTAACCCGGGGTATGAGTGACCGCCTCACCCACAATGTGTGCAGCGATTTCTATCGCTCTATTGGGTGTCCCGATCACCCCTATCGCTTAATTGCAGTGGAAGACAAAGCGTGATATCTTAGGTGCCAAGTAAGTTGCCGGTCAGCTTTCGAGTAGTGCTCCGGCAACCGGCGATGGAGTTCGCCGCAACCGCCTCACTTGGAATTTTTCTATAGAGGAAGAGGGTTCTAACCTCAAAAGCTGAGGCTAATGACTCCTACACTTCTGGGCAAGTCCAGGGGGTAGGGGTCTTTGGCTTTGTTTGAGGCCCCACCCTGCGGACGCGATGGTGCTCCCACTCCTGACGCGGATGGCTTTTTCTCCCTGGGCTGCCCTTCAACACCCTGACGACAAGGAGATGAGGATCTGGTGATGCTGGGCAGTTGGCTGTGGATCTTGGTGATGGGCTTTTTTGTCGGCCAAATCGTGGGTCGGCTGGGGATGCCCCCCCTGCTGGGGATGATCCTCGTGGGGATCTTGCTGGGAGATGTCCTATCCCCGGAGGTGCTGGCAGCGGCGGGGGATCTGCGGGTGGTGGCGGTGATGATCATTTTGATGAAGGCGGGCCTGGGGCTGGATCGGGAGAAGCTGGCCCAGCAGGGATCCGTGGCGTTGCGGCTGGGGTTTTTGCCGGCAGCCTGCGAGGCGGTGGCGGTGGCCCCGTTGAGCACCTGGATCCTGGGGTTGGACTGGCCTACCGGTTTGCTGTTGGGCTGCGTGATTGGGGCGGAGTCGCCAGCCGTGATCGTGCCGGGGATGTTGCGCCTCAAAAGCCTGGGCTGGGGGGTGGCCAAGGGGATCCCGGATGCTATTTTGACCGGCAGCGCCCTTTCCGATGTGCTGCTGCTCTTAGGGTTTAGCCTGTTGCTCAGCTTTTTGGGCCAGGGCTCTGCAGAGAGCGTTCGCCTGCTGGGGCTGGAGCTATCGCCGCTGCAGTGGCTGCCGTTCCAAGTGGGGATGGAGATCCTGCTGGGCATAGCCATAGGCTACCTGGGGGCGCGGGTTCTGGTGTCGCTGCTAACCCAACAAAACTGGACTCGCAACAGCGTGCAGGAAGTGCTGCTGGCTGCCTGCATGGCCTTGGGCTTGGTGCTGGCGCCGCAGGTGTGGCCCTATTTTTCCGGCTATCTGGCGGTGATGGCCATGGGGTTTTTTCTGATTGAGCTGGATGCCCCTTTGGCGCGGCGGCTGCGGGGTGGGTTCGATGCCCTCTGGACGGTGGCGGAGATCGTGTTGTTTGTGCTACTGGGAGCGTCGCTGGATCTGGGGGTGCTGGGATCCGTGTTTTGGCCGGGCTTGCTGCTCTTGACCTTGAGTCTGCTGCTGGGGCGGGGCCTGGGTTGGTGGCTTTCCACTCTGGGAAGCAATTGGAACGGGCGGGAGCGGCTGTTTTTGCTACCGGGCAACATGGCCAAGGCGACGGTGCAGGCGGCTATTGGTGGGATCCCTTTGGCCCAAGGGATCCCCGGTGGGGAGATCATTTTGGCTTTGGCGGCTCTGTCGATTTTGGTCACGGCCCCCCTGGGTGCTTGGCTGACCCAGGTGTGTGCTCCCCGGCTTTTGGAAAAAGGAGAGGTGGATCCCACCAAGGTAGGCAGCCAGGGCAAGGTGAGCTTTTTGGCAGCGGTGGACACCTCCCCTTTGGCCGAAGCCGTGCTGCGCAAGGTGGCCGATTTGGCGCGGCGGGTGGATGGGGAAGTGATTGTGTTGCATGTTACCGATGAGCCGCAGGGGAAAGGGGTAGAACTGTTGCGGCAACTCACCCAGCGTCTTTTGGCGGACATTCGCCACCAGTTTTGCTTGGCCTCGGGGCCCTTGGCAGAGACCATCGTAACCCTAGCTCAGGAGCGGCAGGTAACCGACATCGTCATGGGCAAGCGGGGCCACCGCGGCTGGGAGCAGGTTTTGGTGGGATCTACCTCCCAGGCGGTGTTGGAAACCAGCTCCATCCCTGTCATTTTGGTGGAGCTTCCTCGGGATGAGCGGCAGACTAGCCTCTCTAGCTTGTCAAGAGGGGAGGACTCAAAGTAGGGATTACCCCAGGACCAACTTTGGATCCCGGGCGAGACCCTAATCAAGGGAACACTAAACTACGCTGGGCATGAATACGTTTGACTTACGTTGAAAACTCTAGCTCGCTGGGAGTTGCGAGGAAGTCAGTAGCTTCTTTACTTACGAGGTATCCATCTCCTCTCAGAAAGCACGAAACATCTTCTCTCTTTCTTGGTAGGGCAACACATGCCATCGTTAGGCCCGTGAACCAGCATATCCAGGCAAACCTGAGCACTCCCTCGAGAGCCTTTCTCAATTGAAATGTTACTAACTACAACTCTGTCTCCTAGAAATACAGGCTCCAAGGGCACAAGTTTTTGGCCACCTAGTAGTCCTGACAAGCTAATCCAACTAGCGGATCCTCCTGTATTGCTTGCTGCAATGGCAACAACATCCTGAAACCCGTCGTTATTGAGGTCGCTAAATTTTAGGTCTTGGAGCTTTGCCACTAGGAACCCTTCCTGAAAGACACTAGGTTGTGTTGATCTTTCATTTGAGCCAAAAGAGAGCACTGACGAGATAGAGAAAACTCAAGAAGTTCCTGGCCAATTTGTCAAAACGAGAACATAGATGCC